>NZ_JAZDQE010000018.1:0-126699 GCF_037963805.1 Cohnella sp. 56
AACGGATCCCGCCACGAACGCCGAATATGAATGCCTACATTGAATCGTTTCACAGCATACTTGAGCTGAAGCTGTTTCGCATTCACGAATTCACGACGCTCGAGGAAGCTTATGAAGCACTCGACCGGTTCATGGACTTTTACAACAACCGCAAGATGCACGGCAGCTTAAAGTACATGCCGCCAACAGCATTTTGGGCGTGGGTCAAGACGTTGGAAGATGCTTCGGCTTTCTACCGAACAGTGTAATCCCACGAAATAACGAGCTATGGTGCGAGATTGGTATCATTGTGGGGCATGACTCCAATTTTAGGGGGCCTAGCCGCTTTTGCGAGGTGACAGCCAGGATCCTTCCAAACGCGGCGCTACCATGCACTTTTGCAGGGTAACTTCATCGTTATCATGCTAAGCACCATCTCGTCGCAGCTTGCGCGATCTGACCTCACTACCTACAAGCGAGAAAACCACCGCTGCAGGAGCGATGAGGGAGCTGAAGTGTGCTGTAAGCGAGAAATGCGCGGCTACAGGAGGGATCGCCCGCTGTAAGCGAGAAAAACACCGTTACAGGAGCGATGAGGGAGCTGAAGTGTGCTGTAAGCGAGAAATGCGCGGCTACAGGAGGGATCGCCCGCTGTAAGCGAGAAAAACACCGTTACAGGAGCGATGAGGGAGCTGGAGTGTGCTGCAAGCGAGAAATGCGCGGCTACAGGAGGGATCGCCCGCTGTAAGCGAGAAAAACACCGCTGCAGGAGCGATGAGGGAGCTGAAGTGTGCTGTAAGCGAGAAATGCGCGGCTACAGGAGGGATCGCCCGCTGTAAGCGAGAAAAACACCGTTACAGGATCGATGAGGGAGCTGGAGTGTGCTGCAAGCGAGAAATGCGCGGCTACAGGAGGAGGATCGTGCTGTAAGCAAGAAAAGCAACGCTACAGGAGAGACGAGGGAGCTGGATTGTGCTGCAAGCGAAACGAAACAACCGTCAGGGGCGATTTCCTCCTGACGGTTTCTTTTTATCGCAGCTTTTCCGCATCGTTTCGACCGTCATCCGGACCGTCCGCTCTCCCGCCTATGACCGGGCACACAAGAAAGATATGACCTCGATGACAAAAGCGATGACGGCTGCTCACTATCGGCGGCCGCCGTCTCGGCTTACGCTAGATAGTATAAATGACGAGGAGAAGGAGTCTGATCAGACATGTCTGCAGCAGCTAACCGAACTATCAGCAATCCGCAAATCGGTGATACCGTAACTTTCCTGACGACGGCGCAGGAATCAGGAGGCGCCTACGAGTGGGTGGAGGTGCGGCTCAAGCCGGGCGGCGGCACGCCGTTGCACTATCATACGACGTTCGAGGAGGAGTTCGAGGCGGTGAGCGGTATGCTGTCGCTCGACTGCGACGACAAGACGATCCAGCTCGTGCCGGGGCAGAAGGCGGTAGCGCCGACCGGCTCGAAGCACCGGTTCTACAATGCAGGGAAGGCGGAGATCGTCTTCCGCGTGAAGATTGTGCCGGCACGCAGCTTCGAGAAGTTCCTGAGAATGCAGTACGGCCTGGCGCGCGACGGCAGGACCGGCGCGAACAGCATGCCGAAGAGTCCGCTTGAGCTGGCCGTCGTGATCGCGATGGGCGAGAGCCTGCTGATCGGCCCGCCGGTCTGGTTCCAGAAGGGGATGTTCGGCTTGCTGTACCGGATCGCCAAGTGGCGCGGCGTAGAGCGGCGTTTGATGAACCTGTATTGTCCGGAGACGGGAGACGGATGGAGCAAGGAGGAGCGTCGTGCGGGAATATCGTCGTAATCGGAGCAGCTTGAAGTCGGCCGCTGCCGGCCGCGGCAGGAAGCCGGGTCGCGGATTCAAGAAGGGTCTGATCGGGCTGCTGGCGGCGACGCTGCTGACAGGCGGATTGGGACAGGCCGTCGTGGCGGACAGCGCCCCGGCCGGCAGCGATGTCCGATCGCCGCTGGCCGCGCTGCTGGAGCAGCTTGTCGGAGAGGGACTCGGAGGCGACACAGAGTCGTCGGTGGCAGACGGCGTCTACGGTGAGGAGCAAGGGCTGCTCTCGATTGCCAATGCCGTTTACGGCCTGCCGGTCAAGATCAGCGCCGCGCCGGGAGGCGCAGCGGGCACGGGCGACAGCAAGTCGGCGTCCGTGAGCGGCGACGGCAGGTTCGTCGCATTCGCATCCGCATCGACGAACCTGATCGAAGGGGATACGAACGGCAAGCAGGATATTTTCCTGCGCGACAGGGTGGCCGGGACAACGAAGCGGATCAGTCTCGGTACGGGCGGCGCGCAGGCCGACGGCGACAGCTACGCGCCGTATGTCAGCTTCGACGGCAATTACGTGCTGTTCACCTCCAAGGCCAAAAACCTCATTGCAAACGATGCGAACGGGAATGAAGATCTGTTCCTCTACGATGCGATGAGCGGCACGGTCGAGCGGGCTGCCGAATTCGTTCCGGGCTCGGAGTTCGCGGGTACGGGCAGCTCCTACCAGATCAGTGCGGACGGCCGCTATGTCGCCTATGCGGGCAAGCCAAGCAGCTCGGGCAACTGCGATATCTGGCTGCTCGACCGCCGGACGAAAAAAACGACGCTGATCACGAGGCAGAGCTACATCTACGAGACGACACGATCGCGCCTGTCCATCAGCGCGGACGGCCGCTATGTCGCCTTTGATTCTTACTCCCGGGATATCGTGCCGGACGACACCGGCAGCGTGTTCAGTGGTACCAAGTACCGCGATGTGTACCTGTACGATACCGCGCTCGGCGAGATGAAAAAAATCAGCCGCGCGCCGGACGGGAAGACGGGCAACGCGAGCAGCCAATATCCGGTCGTCAGTGCGGACGGCCGTTATGTGGCTTATAAATCCGCGGCGAACAATATCGTACCGGGTGCCACGGGAGCGGCATGGAAAATTTATGTGTATGACCGGATTGCCGGCACGACCGAGCTGGCAAGCGTCGGCAGCGACGGCAAGCAGGGGACGGCAGACGCCGAAGAGACGTCGATCAGCGCGGACGGACGCTATGTGGCTTTCCAGACCGCTGATGCCTATGACCCTGCCGATACCGGACAAAAGGACATTTATGTACGCGATCGGCTCAAGGGCGAGACGCGCTGGGCGGCCCGTCCGGCCGGCGGCGGCAGCGCGGATGCGGCCGTCGTCAAGGCGACGATCAGTGCGGACGGCGGCACACTAGTCTTCGAGTCGGCTGCGAAAAATCTGGAGCAGGCTGTCGAAGCGGACACGGCAAGCGATGTGTATGCCGTCGCGCTGGACGCCGCTCCGACAACCGAGACGCCGGCATGGCCGGAAGGGGCGTCCGTGACGACGCAGCCCGGCGCGGCATATGTCGCGGTGAGCTGGCCGGCGGTGCCCGGCGCGTCCTACTACAAGGTGCTGCAGGACGATCGGCTGGCCGCGATCGTGACGGGCACCTCCTATGCGGCCGACGGCCTCGCGGCCGGCACGGCGCATCGGTACCGCGTGGCGGCGGGCAGCGCGGACTATCGCTGGTCGAGCTGGTCGGCGGAAGTCGCGGCTACGACGCTTGGCACACCCGAGACGACTCCGCCGCAGGCTGCGGCGATCGGCGTGACGCCATTGTCCGGCGGTGTCATGGTCTCATGGCCTTCGTCGGCAGATCCGGATGTCACAGGCACGAAGCTGCTATGGCGCAAGCTCGGCGGCAGCGTACATGAGTCGGCGCTCTATCCGGTGAGCGTAAACAGCGCGATCGTGCCGAATCTGGAGAACGGCCAATTCTACGAACTCGCCGCCGCCTTCATTGATGGGGACGGCAACCGCGCCTTGAGCGAATGGACTCGCGTCAAGCTGCCGGTCGGCTCTGCGCTGGTGCGGATGGATGTGCGCATGTCGGACGGCAAGCCATCTGGCAGCGACAATGCCGGCATCTCCGATATTAGCGGCGACGGCCGCTACACGCTGTTCCTCTCGGATGCAGCGGATCTGGTCGAGGGAGACAGCAACGGCAAAACGGATCTGTTCCTGTATGATGCCGAGCTTGGTTCGCTGCAGCTCGTCAGCCGCACGCCTTCGGGGCAGGCGGGCAACGGGGAGACGTTCGGAGGCAGCATGAGCGACGACGGCAGGTTGATCGTCTTCTACTCCTACGCTGCGAATCTGACCGGAGACGCGGATACGAACGGAGAGCGCGACGTCTTCCTGTACGACAGGGATACCGATCGCAACGGCGTGTTCGACGAGCCGGGTTCGACCTCCATGACGAGGATCAGCACGCCCTGGAACGGCGGCCAGTCGAATGACTTCAGCGGAGACCCGCATATAAGCGGCGACGGTCGGGTCGTATTCTTTATTACGTATGCAAAAAATATGGTGCAGCACCCGCCGGAGGGATACAGATATTATAGCGTCATGTACAATTCGGAAACGGGTGAACTGGCGCCTGTCCTGATGCCGGATGGAACTTATCTGGATGAGGGCATAGTGCTGAACCGGGACGGGAGCGTCCTCGCCTTCAGCACGACCAATTCGCATTCGGAAGACGATAGCGATAGCGCAAGCGATATTTACTTGTTCGACAGAGTTAACAGTCAACTCGTATGGGTGACGGCCGGCATCCAAAATAAATTTTCGCTCGGCTACGTCGACATCGACGGCGGCGGCCGATATGTCACATACAGCATGGCCAGGAGAAATGAAAGCTACTTCGCCTATGTCTACGATCGGGAGGCCCCGGCGGGAACCGAACCTGAACCTGTCGGCATTCCCGAAGGCGCAGGAGACAAGTCGCCGCGCGCCGCCACCGGGCATGCGATCAGCGCGGACGGCCGCTACGTACTGTTCTCGTCAGGCGAGAAGGGGCTTGTGCCCGGAGACAACGATACGATCACGAATCTCTTCGTGAGGGATCGCACGGCGCATACGACTTCGATGGTCAGCCTCCCTTATGACGCCTCGCTGCCGATCACGAGCACTTCATACTACGGCATGATCAGTGCGGACGGCTCCCGAATCGCCTATAGGTCGACCATGATGAATATGGTGCGCGGCAGTGAGCGCTCCAAGATGGGCGTATATTTGCAGAAGGTCGCACTGGCCGCGCCGGCGGCGACATGGCCTGCCGGCAGCACGCTGTCGGCCTCCGATGTCGGCAAGAACAGCGTGAAGCTGACGTGGACCGCCGCTGCGAATGCGACGGGAGGCTATCGCGTGGAGGGCGGCCCGGTCCCGATCGATGTGCCGGCCGGGACGCTTGAGACCGTCGTGACCGGACTTGCGCCGGATACGCGCTACACGTTCAGCGCGCAGGCGGCTTCGGGCAGCGGCCAGTGGACGACGAACGGCCCGACGACCGAGGTGCGCACGTCGGCCGGCCAGGGTCTGGCCGATCTGACGCTGACCTCGCAGGGTGCGAAGGTGAAGCTGACCTGGGGCGATCCTGCGCCGGGGACGGGGACGATCGCCGCCTTCCGCGTGCTGCGCAAGACGGGCACGGAAGACTGGACGCCGCTGACGACGATCGCCGATGCGGCCGCACGCAGCTATACGGACGAGACGGCTCTGGCCGGCAAGACCTACACCTATGTCGTCCGCAGCGTGGACGGCAGCCAGCAGGAGGCGGCATATTCCGTCGAGAAGAGCATCGTTGCGGGCAGCTTCGCGATCGCTTCCTTCTCCTATGGTCTCGCGCAATATTTGCGTCAGTATGCCGGACACGGCGATACGGCGCAGCTCACGCTGCGGGGACCGGCGGGCGCGTCGGCGCAGGCGGTGCTCGCCTACGAGGACGTCGACGGCGTATCCAGGACGGTGGAGACAGCGTTGACCGAGCGGGGTGAGGCGGGTCTCTACAAGGGAGAATTCGTCGTACCGGACGATGCCCGCCAACTGGTGTCGTTAAAAGGAACGGTGACGCGGGACGGCGATGCTGCCACAGCCGAAGCGCTGCGCGCGCCGGTCTTGGTCGGAGGCACGGTCAGCGTCACGTTGAGCGGCAAGGCTTCGATACCGGAGGACGCGGTGCTGAGCATTACCAGCCAGCAGGCGCGCGCGTATCAGTCCGTCATAGTGGGCTCGCGCAAGACGGTGGAGCTGAAGGGCTTGCCCGCGGCCGCCGACTACAAGCTGAGCCTGCTCGGAGCCGGCGGCCGCGACTTGCTCGAAGAGTCGCGATTGCCCGATGTCGATGTCGTCGCGGGAGGCAGACAGACGATCAGCGCCCAAGCGCTGCTGCCCGCTTCTCTGGCCATCAACATATTGAACCCGAACTGGAGAGGCAAGGGCAACAAGATCACGGTCACCGACGAAGCGGGCAATCTTCTGGGCGCGGGATATTCGGTGCCGAACGGCAGGTTCAATCTGCCCGCCTTCAAAAAGATGATCGGCCAGCGGATTCATATCCGGATCGAGCCCGAGGATGGCAGCTATGAGCCGATCGAGCAGACCGTGACGCTGGCCGGCGGGGCCAACACGGCGGAGATCACGCTGATCCGGCGGGCGGACGCGAAGCTTGAGGGCACGGTCACAGCCCCGCAAGGCCAGCCGGTCGCGGGCGCGACAGTGAAGGCGGTATTCGAGGGCCAGACGTACAAGGCTGTCACGGACAGCGAAGGCAAGTATACGCTGGGCGTACCGCCGGGGTACATGTACGTTCAGGCGTTTGCAGGAGGCTCCTTTGGCTCCGATGTGAAATACCTGACGACGGTTCAGGGAACACAGACGGTCGACATCGTTTACAGGCAACGCATCCCGGCCCAGATTAACATCAAGCTGTACACCAAATCTGGCGACGGCGAGTGGGTCGGTCCGTACGATCTCGACTGGCGCGAGATGACACACTACCATATCTACAGCTCTGCCCGCAGCTATGGCAGCGGCAATCCGCTCTCTGTGGAGGCGGAGGCCGGACAGACGGTGAAGATCTGCGCGGACGGCGCCGAAGCGGGCTACAAGTCGGTCTGCGGCACGACTGTCATCGGCGCCGACCGCAAAGGCGAAGTCGATCTGCGAATGATCGACAAGGGCACGCAGGCCGTCGGCAGTCTGGACGGCATTCAGGGCAACGCCGCGCTTTATGCGATTGAGAACGGCGGCGCGACCCGCAAGTATATCAGAAGCTTCTTTATGAGCAAGGGAGACTTCAAGATCAAAGTGCCCGACGCGGGCGTGTATGAGCTGGTGCTCACGAGCAACATCGACAAAAATGTCCTGATCCGGACGTTCCAGCTCGCGGAGGGCGAAGTTCTGAATCTGGGCAAGCTGGCATTCGGCGAGCAGGGAAGGTTCGCCGGACAATCGGGCAATGCGGTGCTGCTCGGCACGAATCGCCCGGCACCCGGCTCGGCTCTGCAAGTGCGCGTGCAGTATACGAATACGAGCCGCGACGCATTGACGGACGGCGCGATCGTACTGGATATTCCATCGGGCGCTGCGCTCGTACCCGGCAGCGTCGTGTGGAAGGGACAGACGGTGACGCCGGGGCAGAACAACGGGCGCTACGTCGTCACGGTCGGTGCGATCGGCGCGAATGTGTCCGGCACGCTGCAATATCAATTGCGCATGGCCGAGACGCCTGGCACAGATCGGCTGGCTATCGCTCCGCATATTGTTTATCAAGTGCAGGGGCAGTCGAAGGAAGAGGAGATCGGCGTCGCACTGGCCGATATCGCGGCAGTGACGATAATCGCGCCTGACCGGACGGGATACCGCAAATTCATGGTGACCGGTACGGCGCCGGCAGGCAGTGCGGTCAGCGTGTATGCGGGAGACCGTATCGTCGCGGCTGCGCAGGCTTCTCCTGCCGGGCGCTGGTCTGCGAACGTCGACATGGAGGGCGAAGGCAAGACGGCCGTCTGGCAGATGTACGCCTCGGCCCGGACGGACAGCGGCTCCTGGGACAGCGGACAGACGACCGTCCGCTACGATGTCAACGTCGCCGAGCCGATCGAATTCACGATGAGCCAGCCGGACGGCCGCACGATCACGATCGATCCCCGCGAGGGAGTAGCGAAGTTCCCTTACGTGCTCGCACCGGGATGGCCGTTCTATCTGACCGTGAAGTTCAATCATCCGGACCTGGTCAGCGGCGTTTCCTTTACAGTCGGAGGCACCCGCTTCCCGGCCAGTCTGAAGGACAGCGTCTATCAGGCGATTACCGACAGCCAGGCTGTCGGTTCGATCGGCATCGACTATACGCCGAAGGAGCCCGCGGACAGCCTGAAGGAAGCGCCGCCTTCGGTAGAAGAACTCAAGACGCAGATGCCGCCTGCCTTCCGGGATGCGGTGCAGGACAGTCTCTACGTATCGCCCCGCGAGGGAGGAGACCGCAAGCAGTCGATGACCTTCAAGGGCACGCTGCCTTCGGCCAAGGGCGATGCGAGCATGTCGCTGGACGCTTCGCTGGAGCGAACGACCTATACGCCGTCCAGCTCCGATCTGACACAGGTCGAGGAGACGGGCGTTCCGGTGTACGGCTTGCAGGTCGCAGAGTCGTTCGACAGAGGCCAGCTCAAGTATGAATTGAAAGGATACTTGCCCGCAGACGAGTTCGCCTCGGGGCTGGATATCGGCAAGGCGCTGGCTTATATGAGCGCTGGCGGAGATATCGACTTGTACAACGATATCGCATCGTCCGTCAAGACCAAGTCCGCACCGGTCAAGACGTTGAACGCCGCACTCGCCGCCGTGAAGGTGACTGTCAAGCTGGCGTTCGAATCCAAGGCCGGCGAGAACACGTGGAAGGCGATCGACTCCGCCTACACGCTGTATGATGGCCGGGGGACGGGAGACGCGTACGCCGATCTGGCGTACATCAGGGACAAAATCGAAAGGTACTGTCCGCCGAATCTCATCCCCGTCGAGATGGCGTACGTCGATGTGCTGAGCAAAAAGATTGTGCGCAACGAATTGATTAAATACGGTATCTCGCTTGCCGGATTTTTTGCAGGTCCGACGACGTTCGGTGTCGGCACGGTCGCGCTCTTCCTCGCCAGCAATGCGTTCGGCAAGCTGCTGGACGCCAGCCTTGCGGGTCAGATGAAGCGGTTCAGCGACGACATCGACGACATTTGCAACGTGCCGAAAAAGCCGCAGAAGCCGCTCGCCGATCCCGAGTGGATCTACGATCCGAGCGGTTATGTGTACGAGGTGACGGAGGACAACCGAATCGAAGGCGTCAAGGCGACGGCGATGCGCTGGAATGCAGAGACCAAGCGCTGGGACGTCTGGGATGCCGACTGGTACGGGCAGGAGAACCCGCTCTACACGGACGCCGACGGGCGCTACGCCTGGGATGTGCCGGAGGGCAAGTGGAAGGTTCTCTATGAAAAGGAGGGCTATCTGCCTGCCGAGAGCGAGGAGCTGACGGTACTGCCGCCGCACTTCGACGTTAACATTCCGATGATATCGACGCTGCCGGCGAAGCCGGTCCACGTCGAGGCCGCGCCCGGAGGGACGGCGGTCGACATCGTATTCGACCGTCATGTGAACGGCGACACCGTATCGGGCAGCCTGCTTGCCGTCATCGATCCGGCGACGCAGGAGGACATTGCCGGTACATGGGCGCCTGTCGAGCCGCTGGCCGACGGGAGCTCGAAGCGCATCCGCTTCACGCCGGCCGCTCCGCTCACGATCGGCGGCACGTACCTCGTCTATGTGGACGGCGCCGTGCAGAGCTATGCGGGCATCCCGCTGGGCGAACGCTATGAGACCGAAGTGCTCGTGACGGAGCATGATACGACGCCGCCGGCGGCCGTCACGGAGCTGAAGGCCGAAGCAGATCAAGATGAGGCGCTGGTCACCTGGAAGTCCGCGCGCGACTCGGACGCTATGCGATTCGAGGTCGTGTACAAAGCCCGCGGCGCTGCGGGAGACGGCACGTCGATCGAGGTGCCGGCAGATCGCAGGTTTGCGCTCATTCAGGGACTTGCCGCCAATGCGGCGTACGAGATTGAAGTCCGCGCCTACGATGCGGCGGGCAACTACAGCACAGCCAAGACGAGCACGGATACGGCGGGCATTCAGCCCGCGGCTGCGGACATCGCGCCGCCGGGGCCTGTCGTCGTCGGAGACATCGCGACGGGAGCTGCGCAGGCAACGATCGCCTGGACGGACCCGTCGGACGACGACCTGTTCGCCATCAAGCTGCAGTGGGCGAAGTCCGGCGACGAATTCGTCGCCGAGCCGGCAACCGTCCTCAAGGGCGTCGGCAAATATACGATTACGGGTCTGAAGCCGTCCACCGAATATGAGGTGCGGATCTGGACGGTCGATATCGCAGGCAATGCCTCCTCGCAGCCATCGCTGTTCGTCACGACGAAGGCGGCGGACGGCAATCCCGGCGGCAATCCGGGCAACCCCGGCAATAAGCCGGGCGGCAACGGAGGCCAGACCGATCCTGACAGCGAGAGCGGGGATATCGGCGCGGACGGCGGCGAGCTGTCGTTCTTCGGCGGCAAGCTGAAGCTGTGGCTGCCGGGCGCAGGCGGCGCTGCGGGTGCGGCCAAAAAGGCTACGGCGGCGAAGCTGACCGGTGTGTCCGCTCCGTCGGATGCGCATCTGAAGCTGGTGTCGGATACGTATGAGTGGAAGCTGGACGCGGGCGGCAAATTGACGAAGCCCGGCAAGCTCGCGATCGCGTACGACGCATCGAAGCTGGCCGGCGCGGATATCCGCAAGCTGGGACTGTACCGCCAGGATGCGTCCGACAAGACGAAGTGGACGTATGTCGGCGGCGTCGTGGATGCCAAGACCGGCGCGGTCACGGTCGAAGTGACGGAGCCTGGCGTGTATGCGGTGTTCATCGCCGAGTATACGTTCAGCGATCTGGCGAATCACTGGAGCCGCGCCGATGTGGAGGCGCTGGCTGCGCGGTATATTGTGACCGGCGATCCGACCGGTACGTTCCGTCCCAACGGCAGCGTGACGCGGGCCGAGTTCGTGAAGCTGCTGCTGCCGCTGCTCGCGGGCGGCGACGGTCCGGGAATGTCAGGATCGGCATTCTCCGATGTGGCCCCGGACGCCTGGTACGCCGAGGCCATCGGCATCGCGGCCGCGGCAGGCATCGTGCAGGGCGCGGGCGGCAGGTACAGGCCGGCCGACCCGATCACGCGCGAGGAGATGGCGGTCATGCTGTACCGGGCACAGGGAATCGTCAAGGACGATCTCGATCCAGGCAAGCTGCTCGGCGAGTTCCGCGACGGCACCGACGTATCGGGCTGGGCCCGCATGCAGGTCGCATACGCAATCAAGAGCGGCGTGCTCAAGGGTGCAGGCGGCAAGCTGAATCCCGGCGCCACCGCCACGCGCGCCGCAGCCGCGACCGTCGTGCTGCGCACGCTGGACGCGCTCGGCACAATTACGAAGAAGCCATAACGATCGGCACAGAGCCTCGGCTATCATCGGCCGGGGCTCTTGGCGCGCGCGGGCAGGCATGGGTGTTCGCGCAGCAGGGGCGTTAGGAGTACGGAGTCGGATTTGATAAAATAATCAAATAACGACGACCGCTGCAAGGAGACGAACATGAAGCTCGGATTCGACATTGACGACACGCTGATTCGCCTACGGGAACACGCTTTTCATTTATACAACAAGAAGTTGGACAGACGGATCGATATCGCGCGACTGCACGAGCTGGACTGCATCCCGATCCATGATGCCTTCGGCATGACGCTGGAGGAGGGGCGGCGGATGTGGAGCGAGCTTCGCGAGGAGATTTACTTCGGCGATTGTCCGCCGTACGAGGGCGCGGTCGTGGTGCTGCGGGAGCTGGACCGTCGGGGACACGAGATCTACTACATCACCGCCAGAGGGCAGGCTCATTGCGAGCGGACGCTGGCATGGCTGACGGCAGCCGGGTTCCCCGTCCGTCCGGGCAGATTCTACTGCGGCATGGGCGATGTGGACAAGATTCACGTGATCCGGGAGCTGGCGCTCGACTATTACTTCGACGACAAGCCTGCGGTGCTGCATACGCTGGCAGAGCTGGCGATGCAGGTATACGTGCGCGACCAGCCCTACAACCGGCATCTGGACATGCCCCGCATTCATTCATGGGACGAACTGCTCGCGCTGCTGAATATTGATGCGATTAATTAACATGAGCCGCACAGGACAAGGAGCCGGACGATGTCTCAATTTTATCGGGCGCTGGACGAATTGAACGCATTAATTTACGGGCCTAATCGTCTGACGCCAAGAGAGGTTCGCGAAGAGGTCCACAATTCTGCCTACGGCGCCGGCGTATTCCGGCTGAACGCAAGATCGGTCAGATTCCGAGTGGCCAAGATCACGCCGAACAAGCTCGGACAGTTTGCAGCCATTTGGGAGAAGGACGGGCACGGGAACAATGCTCCCTTCTCGCAAGACACCGCCGCCGACCTGCTGGTCATCCATACATATGATGACGAGCGGCATTATTGCGGGCAATTCGTCTTCCCGAAGGATGTGCTCGCGGCGCAAAATGTGATTAGAACAGTCGCTTCAGACGGGAAGATGGCGCTGCGAGTATATCCGGAATGGGATAAGCCGGTCAGCAAACAAGCCGTCTCGACGCAGCGGTGGCAGTTGCCTTACTTCGTGCGCCTGCATGACCGCGACGAGCGGCAAATGCAGCGGCTGCTGGAGCTGTACTCCGATTAGCCGGCGCGGGTCGGCAAGTGAATTTGCTGGCAAGTCGGCGGAGCATCGCCAATGATCGACGAGGGCCGCGCGCTGCAAGCGAGAAAAGCAACGTTACTGAAGTGATGACGGGATGGCGCCATGCTGTAAGCGAGAAACGCGCGGCTGCAGGAAGCAGCGCCCGCTGTAGGCGAGAAAATTAACGTTACTGAAGTGACGAAGGCGGCGAAGCGTGCTGCAAGCGAAATGAGACAACCGCCGGGGGATTTCCCTCGGCGGTTTTTGTTATGCAGATCGTGCCGGGTCGTGCACCGAGATATGACTCCGCTCGACATGTACAAAAAAATGTTAAGAGATTTTTCAGCTTAATCCGATAATATGTCTGATCATGTCGATATATTAAAGGGAAAAATAGGAAGGGGACGGACGAACAATTGTTTACATTGTCCAATTCTACTAGAGGTGCATTCATGCGGAAAAATCAATTGTATCGTCTGTTTATTCTTGTAATGGTGCTGACGCTGGGGTGGTCGCTTGCCAATCCCGGACCAGCGGCGCATGCTGGGGTTGCAAATTATGATTGGCAGAATGTGAGCGACCAATCGATGACCAGCGATCTGCGCGGGCTCGTGTATGCCGAAGACAAATCGCTGTTCGTAGCAGTCGGGGCTGAAGGCGCTATCTTGACTTCGTCCGACGGAATGAGCTGGGCGAAGCAAATCGTAGACACGCAGGAGCGGCTGAATGCGGTCGCTTACGGCGACGGCTACTTGATCGCTGTCGGCGAGAATGGCGTGGCCGCCTATTCGCAGGATGGTTCTAACTGGGCGGTGGGTACGATCGGTCCGGACGCGACGAACGATGATTCCTATTCGCTCAACGGGATCGCTTATGGCGACGGGCAGTTTGTCGTGGTTGGCGCTGCCAACAATGAGGAGGGCAATGGACTGATCTATAGTCTTGATGCTCAGGAATTGAAAGCGAAGCTGCCAGCCGATGATACGGCTTGGGCGGATTGTACGATGGATAATACTCTTCCAATTTATAATGTCAAATTCAATGAAGGTTACTTCCAAGCCGTAGGCATGATGACCAGTTTTTATTCACTGGATGGACTAAATTGGGACGTCGACTTCCTTGGCGTTGATAACTTTTATGATGCAATTCATTTATCCGATACGAATCAATCATTATATCTGTCGACAACATCCGACGATACAGAAGCAGATGAGACTGCACATGCTGTTCAACTGATCAGTCATGACACCTTCTCCGGAGATGTTCAAGCTGTGTCTACAGGCTTGTACAGTTTGGCATACGGCAATGGAACATACATCGCCGTGGGCGAAAACGGCAGATATTCGAGGTTCCATCTGGCCCAGGATGAGGATGGCCAATACGTATTCGTTGAGCCAGAAATGACCCAACGCAAGGAGCCTGGCGTCGATTCGACACTCCGCAGCGTCGTCTTCGGCGGGGGCCGATTCGTCGCCGTCGGAGACGGCGGCACGATTCTTGCTTACAAATCCGAGGAGCTGCGCGGCCTGTCGTTGACCGCAGGCGCGGCCGGGGGAACGACCAAGCTGGATTCGCTTCCCGAGGGCAGCTTCAAGTATGCGATTGGGGAAGCCGGCAGCAGAGTTCGGCCCACTTATGGCGATTCGTCGCAGGGCTATATGCCGTTGACTGCGGGTCTCGATCTGTCGGTCACGGCAGGGCAGCATTTGTACATCGTACAGGTCGACAAAAACGGGCTAGTTGTCGGCTGGGCCGATCTGACGATTCAGGAAGACGACATCCAGCCGGCGGGTACGGAACAGCCGGTGCCTGCAACCGGCCTGAACGTCACAGCGAGCGATCCGAGCGGTGCAGCGAACGACGGGAAGACGAAGTTGACGGTGAGCGAGCAAGTGTCGGAAGGGTACACGCTCGTCTATAAGAACTTCGGCAGCGGCGATGTGCAGGTGCCGAATGTGGGAGAGAAGCTGACCGGCTCCAGCGAGCTGCCGGAGAGCGGGCTCGTACCAGCCGCGAACGGCGACAAGATCGGCGTAGCCGAAGTGGATGCGGACGGCAATGCGAAGCGCTTCGGCCAGACGACCGCGGTCGTGGTGGCTGAACCGTCTGAGCCGGTCGGCATTTACAACCAGGACGGCATCGGGTACAGCGGCACAATCTCGCCGAACCCTATTGGGCCCGTAGTGTCTATGACGGGCTACAACAATTGGCCCAGCGATCTGAATCGGGGGAGCATTGCTTTTGCCGGCGGCGTATTCGACGGCCAGAGCATATGGATGATCCCTTATTCCGCCGACAGCGTCGTGAAGATCGACAAAGACAGCGGTGCGATGACCGGATACAAAAACTGGCCCGCCGGAATTACGAAAACCCAGGGCGTCGCGTTTTCGAGCGGCGTGTTCGACGGCCAATCCATCTGGATGATTCCCTACGCCGCGTCGAGTGTGGTGAAGATCGACAAGGATACGGGAGAGATGACGGGTTATAGCGGTTGGCCGGAGGGCGTCTCGACGGCAGGAACCGCCTTCGTAGGCGGCGTTTATGACGGACGTTATATTTGGATGATCCCGTATGCGGTTGACAGAGTCGTAAGGCTGGACACCCGGACGGGTACGATGACTGGCTATAGCAACTGGCCGCTGGATTTTAATAAAAGCGGCAGCACCTTCACAGGCGGCGTGTTCGATGGGCGCAATATCTGGATGATCCCATCAGGTGCCGATCGGGTGATCAAACTCGACACGGTAACGGGAGCGATGACGGGTTACAGCAACTGGCCTGACGGGTTTGCCAAAGAATCCCCTTTATTCGCAGGCGGCATTTTCGACGGTCTGAATCTCTGGATGATCCCGACCAATGCGGATCAGATCGTGAAGCTGAACACTGTTACGGGAGAGATGACGGGTTATTCCAACTGGCCGCAGGGATTCTCCAAGCATGGAAAGTATTTTTACGGAGGAGCCTTTGACGGAAGAAATATTTGGATGGTGCCTTTCAACCCGCCCTCCGACCGTGTGATCAGGTTCGATACCATTACGGGGGATATGACCGGCTATACGAACTTCCCGGACGGATTTTCGAAAGGATTAACTCCCTTTAGAGGCGGCGTGTTCGACGGCGAGAATGTGTGGATGATTCCTTATGCTGCGGATCGTGTCGTTAAATTAGGGAACCCGGTCTTTAAGCTGACCTACACAGCGGGCGCAAACGGCTCGATTGAAGGCAGCGCTGCGCAATCGGTCAAGATCGGACAATCCGGCACTGCCGTCACAGCGAAGGCGAACAGCGGCTATCACTTCGCCGGCTGGAGCGACGGAGGTACGGAGGCGACCCGTACAGATTCGAACATACTGGTGGAT
This sequence comes from Cohnella sp. 56, assembly GCF_037963805.1. Taxonomy (NCBI): domain Bacteria; kingdom Bacillati; phylum Bacillota; class Bacilli; order Caryophanales; family Paenibacillaceae; genus Cohnella; species Cohnella sp. 56. Next base: position 15,984 of record NZ_JAZDQE010000018.1, read on the forward strand.
CTGAACGTGACGGCAACATTTGAAGCCGATGAGCCGCCGGCACCGGTGCCTGCCACCGGCCTGAACGTCACAGCGAGCGATCCGAGCGGCGCGGCGAACGACGGGAAGACGAAGCTGACGGTTAGCGAGAAGGTGTCGGAAGGGTACAAGCTCGTCTATAGGAACTTCGGCAGCGGCAACGTGGAGGTGCCGAATGTAGGCGAGAAGCTGACCGGCTACAGCGAGCTGCCGGAGAGCGGGCTCGTAGCGGCCGCGAACGGCGACAAGATCGCCGTCGCCGAAGTGGATGCGGACGGCAAGGCCCAGCGCTTCGGCCAGACGACGGCGGTTGTCGTGGCTGAACCGCCGGCGCCACCGGTGCCTGCAACCGGCCTGAACGTGACGGCGAGCGATCCGAGCGGCGCAACGAACGACGGGAAGACGAAGCTGACGGTTGCCGAGAAGGTGTCGGACGGGTACAAGCTGGTCTATAGGAACTTCGGCGGCGGCAACGTGGAGGTGCCGAATGTAGGCGAGAAGCTGACCGGCTACAGCGAGCTGCCGGAGAGCGGGCTCGTGACCGCTGCGAACGGCGACAAGATCGCCGTCGCCGAAGTGGATGCGGACGGCAAGGCCACGCGCTTCGGCCAGACGACGGCGGTGGTCGTGGCTGAGCCGCCGGCACCGGTGCCGGACTCGCCGGTGACTTCGACGCCATCTGGCGACGACGTAGAAGTACTCGTCAATGGCAAGGCCGAGAGCGCCGGCAGAGCGACGACTACGATGATCGGCGGCGTGAAGACGACGGTCGTCGCAGTGGATCCGGCCAAGCTTCTGGCGAAGCTGGAGGCTGCGGGCAATCATACGGTCGTGACGATCCCGGTCAAGTCGGATGCCAACGTCATCATCGGGGAGCTCGACGGCCGGATGGTCAAGAACATGGAAGACAAGGCCGCCGTCATCGAGATCAAGACGGACAACGCTACCTATACGCTGCCTGCCGGACAAATTAACATCGATGCGATATCGAGGCAATTGGGCGTTGCGGTCAAGCTGGAGGATATCAAAGTACGCATCACGATCGCCAAAGCTTCCGCCGCCGCGACGCAGTTGCTGGACAATGCGGCTGCCGCCGGCGGGTTCAAGATTGCTGTGCCGCCGCTCGACTTCACGGTGACGGGCGTCTATGGCGACAAGACGATCGACGTATCGAATTTCAACGCCTATGTCGAGCGCACGGTGGCGCTGCCCGACGGCATCGACCCGGGCAAGATCACGACCGGCATCGTCATCGATTCCGACGGCACTGTGCGCCATGTACCGACCAAGATCGTCGAGGAGAGCGGCAAGTATTACGCCAAGATCAACAGCCTGACGAACAGTACGTACGCAGTCGTCTGGCACCCGCTGATCTTCGCAGACATGAACACGCACTGGGCGAAGGACATCGTGAACGACATGGGCTCGCGCCTCATCGTTCAAGGGGTGAATGAGACGACGTTCAACCCGAACGCGGATATGACGCGCGCGGAATTCGCGGCGATCGTCGTACGCGGACTCGGTCTGAAGCCGGGCGAGGGGACGAGCTCTTACTCGGATGTCGCGCCGGATGCCTGGTATGCGAGCGCCGTCTCGACGGCGTCCGCCTACGGTCTCGTATCGGGCTTCGCGGACGGCACGTACCGCCCAAGCGACAAGATCACCCGCGAGCAGGCGATGACAATCGTCGCCAAGGCGATGAAGCTGACGGGACTCTCGGAAAAAACGGGAGCCGCGGACACGTCCTTGGTCTCGTCCTTCACGGATGGTGCAAGCGCAGGCGGATGGGCGAAGGACGCCATCGCCGCCGCGGTCAAGGCGGGTCTCGTGACCGGCCGCGAAGGCGGCAGGCTGCTGCCCAAAGCGAACGTATCGCGGGCCGAAGTGGCGGCATTGATCCAGCGTTTGCTGCAGAAGTCGGATCTGATCTGACCGATAGAAAAAGAAGCCGTTCCCGCGCAGTGCGGGGACGGCTTCTTCGAGCTGTTGACGTTGCTCCGACTTCGTTAATCAATGCTGGGCCGCGTACGCCTCCGACTCCAGCGCCGGATCGAAGCGCTCCTTGCTCATGAGCAGAACCGCTGCCAGCGCCAGCACGGCGGGGACGAGACTCCACATGAACGTCGCCGAGATCGAGGAGGATAGGCCCTCCGTCACCTTGGCGAGCAATTCGTGAGGAATTCGGGCGCGGGCCGCAGGCTCCATAAGCGCATGCGGGTCGCTTAGATCGAGAGCGCCTGCGCCGCCGCCGTCGGCCATGGCGTCCGCCAGCTTGCGCGTCATCGCGTGGCTCTGGACGATGCCGAACAGCGTGATGCCGAGCGTCATGCCGAGCGACCGCAGGAAGTTCAAGGTAGAGCTGGCGGAGCCGCGCTTGCTCGCCGGCAAGGCGTGAATGGCGGCATTGCCCAACACGGAGAAGGTGGCGCCGACGCCGAGGCCGACCAGCACCATATACACGGTGACGATCCACCGGGACGTGTCCGCAGTCAGCGTCGTCAGCAGCGCGATGCCCGCGACGAGAATGACGATGTTCGGGATCAGGATCGTGCGGTAAGACAGCTTGTTCAGCAGGCTGCCGCCGAGCGTAGCCGTCACGACCGTCCCGAGCATCATCGGCAGCAGGACCATCCCCGAGTTGGTGGCCGACCCGCCCAGCACGCCCTGCATGTAGATGGGGATATAGACCGAAGCGGTGATGAAGGCGGCACCGCTCAGCATCGCGAGCGCATTGCTCGTGGCGTACAGCTTGCTGCGGAACATCGCGAACGAGATGATCGGCTCCTGCGCACGGCGCTCGGCCCAGACGAACAGCAGCGCGAGCGCGGCCGCTCCGGCGAACAAGCCGACGATCTCCGCGGAGTCCCAAGCGAACGTCTTGCCGCCGCCGAGCTCCATCGCGAACACGAGACAGACGATCGTGCCGACGAGCGTGGCCGCGCCGAGCCAGTCGATGGTCTGGCGGGCATGCTGCGCCGATTCCTTGTAGAAAAAGGCGATCATGGCGAATGCGATCAGTCCGAGCGGCAGATTAATGTAGAACACCCATTGCCAGCTGATATGGTCGGTGATATACGCGCCGAGCAGCGGTCCGAATATGCTCGACAGGCCGAATACTGCGCCGAACAGGCCACCAAGTTTGCCCCTGCTCTCCGGAGGGACGGCGTCGAACATGATGGTGAAGGCGATCGGTACGAGCGCACCGGCTCCAATACCCTGAACGGCACGGTACAGACTGAGCTGCAGGATTGAATCCGCCGTGCCGCACAGTGCCGAGCCGAGCATGAAGCAGATGATGCCGAAGACAAAAAATCGCTTGCGCCCGTACATATCCGACAGCTTGCCGAAGATCGGCATGCCCGCCATTTCCGCGACCATGTAGGCCGACGTCACCCATACGAATTTGTCGAGACCGCCGAGCTCGCCGATGATGGAACCCATGGCCGTCGCGGTGATGGAGTTGTCCATCGAGGCCATCAGGATAGAGAGCAACAGCCCCGCGATTACGATCCCGATGTTTTGTGTTTTTTGCTGCACGTGAATCAGTCCTTTGCATCGAATTGTTTCTGCCGATCGTGCTGTCTGTATTCATCATATGGGATCGTCCTTGACAGCAGTCTGTCAGTATCTCAAGACAGCCGTTTACGCGGAGGACATTTTGTTAGATGATAGAGGGAATGGTTTTGGTTTGTATAAAAAGACAGGGTGGAGAGCGCGCATGAGCTATAAAATCGTATTTTTTGACATTGACGGTACGCTGCTGGATGAGGACAAGCGGGTGCCCGAAGATACGCGACAAGCGATCGCCGAGCTGAAGAAACGCGGGATCGAACCTGTCATCGCGACGGGACGCGCGCCTTATTTTTTCAAATGGCTGCTGGATGAACTCGGCATCGAGTCGTTTGTCAGCCTGAACGGCGGCTACGTCGTGTACAAAGGCAAGGAGCTGTACGACAGGAAAATCCCGATCGGCGACCTTGAAAAGCTCGTCGAGCTGTCCGGGCGTGCGGGTCATCCGCTCGTATTCCAGGGCAAGGCGGCCTACAATACCAACCACGAGAACCATGCCGGCGTCTGGACGGCCGTCGATACGCTCAAGGTCGAGCGTCCGGGCTTCAACGCGGATTACTGGCGGGAGGAAGGAATCTATCAGGTGTTCCTGCACTGTACGGACGGCGAGGAGTCGGCGTATATGCCCGAGCTGCCGGGCCTGCGGTTCATCCGCTGGCATCCGCACGCGCTGGACGTGCTGCCGCATACCGGCTCCAAGGCCGAGGGCATCCAGGCGATGCTGGACACGCTCGGCATCCCGCTCGAGGAAGCGGTCGCCTTCGGCGACGGCTTGAACGACAAGGAGATGCTCGAGGTCGTCGGTCTCGGCATCGCCATGGGCAACAGCTATCCGGAGCTGCTGCCGTATGCGGATTATGTCACCGCCCGCGCGGATGCCGGGGGTATTCGCCAAGGGCTGGTCTATGCAGGTTGTCTGCCGGGACAGCCGGAGGGCGGAGCAGAGGGAGCGCAGGGGCGTCGGGTTGCGGACGCAGACAACGGTATTGCCGCAGAGGCGGCCGAGGGCGAATCCGAAGGGACACCGGACCGGGCGGCACTTGTACCCGAGTCGGGGAGGGCGACCGTATGAGCGCGGACATCCGTTACTGCTCGTCATGCGGCGCCGCGATGGAGACGCGCGATGTCGACGGTACGCCCAGGCGTGCCTGCACCGCTTGCAGCTTCGTGCATTGGGGGAGCTACAGCATCGGCGTAGGCGCGCTGGTGCAGCGGGAGGGCAAGCTGCTGCTCGTGCGCAGGGCGCAGGAGCCCGGCAAGGGCTACTGGACGAACCCCGGCGGCTATGCGGAGCAGCTGGAGCAGATTCAGGAGACCGTGCGGCGCGAGGTGCTGGAGGAGACGGGCATCGATGCCGTCGTCACCGGCGTTGCCGCCCTGCGGGACCAGCCGCGGGCCGTGCACAATCTGTATGTGGCGTTCGCGATGACTTATGCGGGCGGGGAACCCGTACCGGACGGCGTGGAGGTGGACGCGGCAGGGTTTTATTCGCTGGAGGAGATGGCGTCGATGAATGTGGCGCCGTTCACGCGCTGGCTCGTCGACGTCGCGCTGAACGGTGTCTCCGCAGGGCTGTCGGTCGACGAGCATCCGATCGTGCCGCTCGACGGGTACGGCCTATTCAGGTGCTGACGCGCGGCGGGATAGGTGGAGGCGAGCGGCGCGAGTGATGCGATCGCCATCGCCTCTTGTAGTGAAGGCGATGGGCCGGACGCGGGTCGGGCGAGCACCATCGCCTCTTGTAGTGAAGGCGATGGGCCGGATGCGGGTCGCGCGATCGCCATCGCCTCTCGTAGTGGAGGCGATGGGCCGGACGCGGGCTGCGCGATCGCCATCGCCTCTCGTAGTGAAGGCGATGGGCCGGACGCGGGTCGCGCGAGCGCCATCGCCTCTCGTAGTGAAGGCGATGGGCCGGACGCGGGTCGGGCGATCGCCATCGCCTCTTGTAGTGAAGGCGATGGGCCGGATGCGGGCTGCGCGAGCACCATCGCCTCTCGTAGTGAAGGCGATGGGCCGGACGCGGGCTGCGCGATCGCCATCGCCTTTCGTAGTGGAGGCGATGGGCCGGATGCGGTCTGCGCGATCGCCATCGCCTCTCGTAGTGGAGGCGATGGGCCGACGCGGGTTGCGTGAGCGCCATCGCCTCTTGTAGTGAAGGCGATGGGCCGGATGCGGTCTGCGCGAGCGCCATCGCCTCTCGTAGTGGAGGCGATGGGCCGACGCGGCCTGCGCGAGCGCCATCGCCTCTCGTAGTGAAGGCGATGGGCCGGACGCGGGTCGGGCGATCGCCATCGCCTCTCGTAGTGAAGGCGATGGGCCGGACGCGGGTCGTGCGAGCGCCATCGCCTCTCGTAGTGGAGGCGATGGGCCCGAACCGGCCGCCCAGCCACGTCGATCGCCTCTCCACCCGCCCCTTCAGCCTCCGCCGAGCGGGGCGGCGCAGGAGGCGCGCTCGATGAAGGCGCCGTAGATGGACAGCTTGGTCGGATTGCCGCCGTAATCGATCTTGCGGATGAGGAAGTCCACCGCCTCGTAGCCCAGCTGCTCGCGCTGCACCTGCACGGTCGTCAGCGGCGGCTGCGCGGCCGCCGCCTCCTCGATATCGTCGAAGCCCGCTACCGATATGTCGGCAGGCACACGGACGCCCATGTCGGACAGCATGCGCAGCAGGTTGACGGCGATCATGTCGTTGGCGCAGAACCAGGCCGTCGGATACGCCGTCAGCCCGTCCAGCCAGGATCGCAGCTCGGCGGGCTGCGAGTGCAGCGTCGCGAGCGGCGCTTCGGCGGTCAGGCAGCAATCGTCCGGCACCGCCAGCCCCGCTTCGCTCATCGCCTGGCAGTAGCCGAGCCAGCGCTCCATGAAGCTGCGGGTCATGCCGATCGCGCCGATGAACCCGATCCGCCGGTGGCCGAGACCGACGAGATACGATACGATTCGGTACGCTTCCGTCGTATTGGCTGTCACGACGGCATCCAGTCTGAGCGTGTCGTAGTCGTGATCGACGATGACAAGCGGCATGCCCAGGTCCAGCAGATGCTGGACGTAGCTTTCGCGGAATACGCCGACGAGCAGCAGGCCCTCGTACACCGCCTGATGCCACTGCGCCGGCAGTTCCTTTTTCTCCTCCATCCCCTCGCCGACCTCGCAGATGACCGCGCGGCATCCGTTTTCCTTGGCCCGCCTGTCGATTGCCCAGCATATTTCCCGGTAGAAGCCCTGTTCGTATCGAATGTAAGTCGGGATCAGCACGAGCAGATTGCGTGTCCGCCGTCCCTCCGCGTCCGTCCGCGCCCGGTAACCGAGCTGGTTGGCCGTCCCGAATATGCGATCTCGCAGCGAGTCGCTCACGCCGGGCTTGCCGCTGAGGGCCAGGGATACGGCGTTTTTGGAGATGCCGAGCGCGTCGGCGATCTGCTGCATGGATACATGTTTGCCCATCGGATTACCCCGCCTCGCGGTTATAGGTTGCTTTGCTTTACACTGTGAAGTTTGTCAAGCCGTTTGTCAATTGATGCGCTGCGGGCAATGCTCTATGATGTGGGCATTGGCGAGGCATATCGATGGGAAACGGGGCGAATAGGACGATGAAGGAACGGTTGTTGAACGGCGAGCAGTGGTCGGTCAAAGGGTATTGGCCCTGGGTGCCGCTGAAGGTGAGCAGCATGGAGATCGGGCAGGAGCTGCTGGGCGTGACGGATTGGCTGCCGGCGACGGTGCCGGGGGGCGTACACGCGGACCTGCTGCGGGCGGGGCTGATCGAGGACCCGTGGTTCGGCCTGAACAGCTGGAAGTGCGAGTGGGTCGAGAACAGGTGGTGGGTGTACCGCGCCGCCTTCGCGAGTCCGCAGACGGGAAGCGGCCGCACGGAGCTGGTGTTCAAGGGGCTGGACTATGAGGCGCAGGTGTATGTGGACGGCAAGCTGCTCGGAGAGCATGTGGGCATGTACCACGAGGCCGTCTTCGACATTACCGAGGCGGTCCGGACGCAGGAGCGGGTGGAAGTGACCGTCATGTTCAAGCATGCGCCGGACGAGATGGCGCAGATCGGACGCACCTCTCAGACGTATACGCAAAAAAGCAGGTTCAACTATAAATGGGACTTTTCCACGCGGCTCGTCAATATCGGCATCTGGGACGATGTGCTGCTGCGCATGCATGAGGCCTGGTCGCTGGAGGACGTGTCCGTGACGACGGACGCCGATGCGGAGGCCGGCACAGGCGTGATTGCCGTCTCGGCGTCGGCCCTCGCGGCAGGGGTGGCGACGGGGGGAGCGTCAGGCAATGCGGGCGGCGGGTCCGAAGGAGAGCGAGTACCGGGAAGAGAAAGGAACGCGGGAGACGAGCGGATGCCGTCGGCCGGTTCGCGAGCGCTCGTGCTGCGCGTCGATGTGACCGACCCGTCGGGGAATGCCGTCGCGATGGCCGAGACGCCGCTCGGGGCGGACGGCGGGGGTGGCGGGGGCCGCGGCTCGCTGCGCATCCCCATCGAGCAGGCGAAGCTGTGGCAGCCCAACGGCTACGGTGCGCAGCCGCTCTATACGGTGCGGCTGACGCTGCTGGCGGGCGGCGCCGTTATGGATGAGCGCGTCGTACGGACGGGCGTACGGTCTCTATCGTATGCGCTGAACGAAGACAGTCCGGCGGAGGCGCTGCCTTATACGTTTGTCGTGAACGGCAAGCGCATCTACATCCGGGGCGTCAACATGACGCCGCTCGATCATCTGTACGGCAATGTGACGCCGGAGCAGTACGAGTACTATGTGCTGATGATGAAGCGTGCGGGCGTGAACATGGTGCGCATATGGGGCGGCGGCATCATCGAAAAGGAACGGTTCTACGACCTGTGCGACCGGCACGGAATACTCGTGTGGCAGGAGTTCATTCAGTCGAGCTCGGGCATCGACAACGAGCCGTCGAAGCGGCCGGAGTTCCTGGAGCTGATCGCGCAGACTGCCGTCAGCGCCCTCAAGGCCAAGCGCAATCATGTGTCGCTGACCGTCTGGAGCGGCGGCAACGAGCTGATGAGCGAGCCGAACGTCCCGTCGACGTACGCGGACGAGAATCTGGCCATGCTGCAGGCGCTCGTGGCGGCGCACGATCCGCAGCGGCTGTTCCTGCCGACGTCGGCGTCGGGGCCGGTGCAGTACATTACGCCCGAGCAGGGCGTCAGCCATGATGTGCACGGGCATTGGAAGTATCAGGGCAATCCGGGGCATTATGAGCTGTATTCGGATGTGGACAATCTGTTCCACAGCGAATTCGGCGTAGACGGAGTGAGTGCCGTCAAAAGTCTGCGCAAGTTTCTGCCCGCGGCGGAGCTTCGTCCCGTCTCGATGGCGGACAGCCTCGTCTGGCGGCATCACGGCGAGTGGTGGGATACGTACGATCGGGACCTCGAACTGTTCGGCGAGGGCGGCCTGGACGATATCGGGACGTTCAGCCGCGCCAGCCAGTGGATTCAGGCGGAGGGGCTGCGCTATGTGCTGGAGGCGAACCGGCGCCGGGCGTTCAGGAACAGCGGCAGCATCATCTGGCAGCTCAACGAGCCGTACCCCAACGCGTCGAGCACGAGCCTCGTCGATTATTACGGCGAGAGCAAGATGGCGTACTATTGGACACGCCGGGCGTTCAGCCCCGCGTTCGCGTCGGCCGAGTACAGGCGGCTGAACTTCCGGACGGGGGAGTCGTTCGAGGCCAGACTGTTCGCGGGCGCGCACGAAGCCGCGGAGGGATTGACGCTGCGCAGCCGGCTGTTCGCGGCGGACGGCAGCCTGCTGCACGAGCAGTCGGACGCCGTGAGCGTGGACGGCGACCATGCGGCGCATGCGGGAGACGTTAGCGTGCTCGTGACGGAGGCGTTCGGGGAGCTGTTCCTGCTGCGCCTCGAGCTGTGCGGGGCGGACGGCGCGGTGCTGCATGCGAACGATTACTTCTTCTCGACGCGGGAGCGGGATATATACGCGCCGGCACTGGCGATGGGCGCCGGAGTAGGCTTGACCATGGCGGCGCTCGGCGATTGGAAGCCGGCGGACATGGGGACGGAGACGGACGTGAGGGATCGGAAGCCGACGGACATGGACGCGGGGGAGCGGTGGCTGGAGGCGGTGACTCGCAGCTACAGGCTGGCGAACGAGAGCGGGGAGATCGCCATGCACGTGCACGCCGAGGAGACGACGAACGGCTGGTGGCTGGAAGCGGACGATCTGTACTTCACGCTGCTCCCGGGCGAGAGCCGGGAGGTTGCGGTCACCTGCTGGCGCAAGAGGGCGGGCGGCTTTCTGGCGGAGGATCGGGCGGCCGGGGAGATGCTGCCGGAGCTGGCGTTCCGCGGGTTTTGAGGCGGGGCGGCGGCGGGCCGCCATGTGGGGAAGCTAGAGCCGCCGATCGAATGGTTAAAATATCTATGAGAATATCAAAAAAGACAAACCAACCTGACAGATAGTTGTCAGGTTGGTGGTTTTATACTTAACCTCGTATTGAATCATAATCTAAGGGTGATTCGTGTGGGTGTAATTGAAAATTCGAAGGTAGCCGCTGTAATTGCACAGTATCCGGCAAACATCCAGAAGAAGATTTTTATACTGCGTCAGCTTATTTTGGATACTGCATCAGAGACAGACGGGGTTGATGAGGTAGAAGAGACGTTAAAATGGGGGGAAGCCAGCTACGTCACAAAAACGGGCAGCACCATCAGATTAGGGTGGAAAAAGTCGAGCCCAGGTCAGTATGCCCTGTACTTCAACTGCAAAACAAAGCTCGTGGAGACCTTCAGGGAGATTTATCGGGATAAATTCATATTTGAGGGAAATCGGGCTATTGTGTTCAACGAGCAGGACGTCCTGCTGGTGAACGAATTAAAGCAATGCATTGCTCTATCTCTCACTTACCATGCCCGGAAGCATTACCCCTCGTTAGGTTTATAGTTCGGTACACCATAAAGTAACGCACGAGCGGCTCACTCGCGTACTGACCGATATGCGCGGGGCGATAAACCCGTTATTTTTTTGAACACATCCAGAAAATAGCCGCGGTCCTGATAGCCGACCGTCTCTGCGATCTCCTGCACGGTCAGTCGCGTCCGGCGGAGCAGCTCGCAGCTGCGCTGGATGCGCAGCCGTTGCACGTAGCGGTTGAACGTCAGGCCGGTCGTCTGCGCGAACAACCGGTGAAAGTGGCGCTCGCTGAGCCCCGCTGCCTGCGCTGCCTGCGCCGCCGTGATCGGCGATGCGAGGGAGTCGCGGAGCCGCGCCAGCGTCTCCGCCAGGCCGCCCTCCTGCGCCGGGCGCGGGTCGTCTGCGTCGTCGGCCAGCCTGCGCTCCAGCTCTGTGAGCAGCACGATGAACAGCGCGTAGATGCGAGTGTCGAAGCCCGCCTGCCGGCGCACGAACTCCGGATAGGCGGCCGCAAAGAAGGCTTCGAAGGCGCCCGTCCGATCCTGCATTTTCCGCCAGCCTTCGGCGCCCGGAGCCAGGTTGACGCTCGGAAGCGTGCGCTCCAGCAGCGCCAATCCGGGGAAGCCGCCCAGCGCCTGCGACATACGGTCGGCGTCGAATATGAAGTTGTAGACGACCAGCGGCCTGCCCCCATCAGCCGATCTTGGTCGGAACACATGAGAGGTGCCCAGGGGCAGGGTGAACAGATCCCCTCTGCGAACCTGCAGCCGCTCGTCTCCGATGAACTGGTAGCCTTCCCCCTCGCCGACGTAGCAGATCTCCGTGAACTCGTGGGCATGATAGCCCACCGCGTACGATTCGGCTACGCGATTGATGAAGAACGGCAGCTCTTCGTCGAAAAAGAGATGCGACGGCGTAACCTCGACTCTTTGCTTAATCATCTACGTGCGGCCTCCCATTCGTGTGCTGATCGCCATCGGCCGCTCCACGAGGGCTCCCGTGCATCACGTGATGCACGGGAGCCCTTGCGGTACCGCCGCACAACGCGGGCCGACCAGCCGCGCTGACAGCGAGTTATGCGGTGCTGTCGCACAACGCTGGCCGAATCGCCGCGCCGACAGCGCGTTGTGCGGTGCTGTCGCACAACGCGGGCTAATTCGCCGTGCCGACAGCGCGTTGTGCGGTACTGTCGCACAACGCGTGCCGATTCGCTGCGCCGATAGCGCGTTGTGCGGTACCGCCGCACAACGCGGGCTGATTCGCTGCGACGATAGCGAGTTATGCGGTACCGCCGCACAACGCGGGCCGAATCGCCGCGCCGACAGCGCGTTGTGCGGTGCTGTCGCACAACGCGGGCTAATTCGCCGCGCCGACAGCGCGTTATGCGGTACTGTCGCATAACTTCCGCGAGTCCGATCGCCTCTCGTCGAGCAGGCGATGGCGCCCCGGCGCCGCCGCGAATCCGATCGCCTCTCGTCGAGCAGGCGATGGCGCCCCGGCGCCGGCGCGAGTCCGATCGCCTCTCGTCGAGCAGGCGATGGCGCCCCCGTCCCTGCCGCGAGTCCGATCGCCTCTCGTCGTGCAGGCGATGACGCCCCCAGCGCCGGCGCGAGTCCGATCGCCTCTCGTCGTGCAGGCGATGGCACCCCCGGCGCCGGCGCGAGTCCGATCGCCTCTCGTCGTGCAGGCGATGGCACCTCCGTCCCCGGCGCGAGTCCGATCGCCTCTCGTCGTGCAGGCGATGGCGCCCCCGTCCCCGCCGCGAGTCCGATCGCCTCTCGTCGAGCAGGCGATGGCGCCCCGGCGCCGCCGCGAGTCCGATCGCCTCTCGTCGTGCAGGCGATGGCACCCCCGTCCCCGCCGCGAGTTCGATCGCCTCTCGTCGTGCAGGCGATGGCGCCCCCGGCGCCGGCGCGAGTCCGATCGCCTCTCGTCGTGCAGGCGATGGCGCCCCCGGCGCCGCCGCGAGTCCGATCGCCTCTCGTCGTGCAGGCGATGGCGCCCCCGGCGCCGGCGCGAGTCCGATCGCCTCTCGTCGAGCAGGCGATGGCGCCCCGGCGCCGGCGCGAGTCCGATCGCCTCTCGCCATGCAGGCGACACCGCCGCAAACGCCCGGCACTCCCCCGCCCACCAGCGCCCGCCCCCTCGCCCTTGCATCTCCTCTTGGCAGAATACACCCTCTTGTTGGCAGTATCAACCCTTTTCTTGACGCGTACCTTCGCTACAATGGGAGGTATGGACACATTTGGCCGAAGGCCGGAGGATGGGGGCAGTGCAATGGCAGGCAGGAACTGGAGCGCTTCATGGATCTGGGGAGGAGAGGAGGAGAGTCCGCGCAACGAGTGGCGGTGCTTTCGCGGGAGCTTCGATGCTCCGGCGGCAGTCGGGGAGCCAGTCATGCTGCATATTACGGCGGACTCGCGATACGTGCTGTTTGTGAACGGCCGGCAGGTTGGGCGGGGACCGGTGCGCTCCTGGCCGAAGGAGCAGTTTTACGATTCGTACGATATCGGCCACCTGCTGCGACCGGGCGCTCGTAATACGATCGCGGCGCTGGTGCTGCACTTCGGCGTATCGAACTTTTATTACTTGCGCGGCCGCGGGGGATTGATCGCGGAAATCGAAGCCGGGGACCGCATACTGGCCGCGACGAACGGCGATTGGCGGACGGAGCGGTTGGGCGGGCATCGCCGCAACTCCCCGCGGATGGCCTGCCAGCAGGCGTTCGCGGAGGTCATTGACGCGAGAGAGCTGGCGGAGGACTGGGCCGAGGAGACGTTCGACGACGGCGCGTGGGACCGAGCTGCGGCGCTCGGTCCCGCCGGCATGGCGCCCTGGACGTCGCTCGTGCCGCGGGATATCCCTTTTCTGACGGAGGAAAAGCTGTATCCCGCCTCGATTCTGTCGCTCAGCCGGGTGAAGGCGCCGGTCTATGCGGCCGCGTTGGACCTGCGGAACCAGATGGTGCCGGACAGCGCGAATCACGCCAATCCGATCGGCTACTGCGGTTATCTGGCGACGATCGTCTCGGCCGAACGGAGCGGGGCTGTCAGCCTGGGCTTCCCCGTAGGCATCCGCGGGAAGGGCGTATGGGTGAACGGCGTCCTGCAGAACGAATGGACCGGCGTCCAGCCGGAACGCTACTATCGGCTGCATCTGGAGGCGGGGGAGCATCTGGTGCTCGTCGACATCACCGGCTCCGACCATGGAGGAAGCTATCATGTGGCCGTGGATGGGGACATGCCGTTCGCGCTGCGCTCCCCGGCGGGCGGCGAGGACGTGCCGTTCGCGACGATCGGTCCGTTCGACGATGTGCAGTATATCGATCATCGGCCCGGCCGAAGCTTGGCTGCCGACCATCCCGACTACATCGCGCTGCCCGCGGCGGCTTCGACGCCCGCCGCGCTCGAAGCGTACGGCGCCTGGATCAGGCCGTTCGATGCAGCGCTGTGCAGTGACCAGGATGTGTTCGGCGCGCATGTCTGGCGGACGATGGCCGAGCGCAGGGCGGTGCCGGCCCAGTTGCAGAACGCGATCCTGCCTGTGCCCGAGCCGGGCGTGCTGCCCGTATTCGCGGACGGCGACTGCGAGCTGGTCATCGACCTGGGCAGGGAGCGCTCGGGATATATCGGCTTCGAGCTGGAGGCGCCGGCGGGCACGATCGTCGATGCCTACGGCGTGGAGTACATGCGGGAAGGCTACACGCAGCACACCTACGGACTGGACAATACGTTCCGCTACATCTGCAGGGACGGCCGGCAATCGTACCTGTCGCCTGTCCGGCGCGGTTTCCGCTACCTGTATCTGACCGTGCGGGGCAACCGCGAGGCGGTCAAGCTGCATGAGATATTCATGCATCAGAGCACCTATCCGGTGACGGAGATCGGGAGGTTCCGCTGCTCGGACGCGCTGCTGAACGAGGCCTGGGAGATCAGCCGCCATACGACCCGGCTGTGCATGGAAGATACGTTCGTCGATTGTCCGTCCTACGAGCAAGTATTCTGGGTAGGCGACAGCCGCAACGAAGCGCTGGTGAACTACTATGTGTTCGGCGCGACCGACATCGTGGAGCGCTGTCTGAACCTGGTGCCGGGGTCGGCTGACGAGACGCCGCTCTACCTCGATCAAGTGCCGAGCGCCTGGAGCAGCGTCATCCCGAACTGGACCTTCTTTTGGATCATCGCCTGCCGGGAGTATGCCGCCCATACGGGAGACGCCGCCTTCGCGGCCCGCATCTGGCCAGCGGTCAAGCATACGCTGACGCATTATGTCCAGCATATCGACCGCGACGGCCTGCTGAACATCGCGGGCTGGAACCTGCTCGACTGGGCGCCGATCGATCAGCCGAACGCCGGTATCGTCACGCATCAGAATCTGTTCCTCGTCAAGGCCCTGCGGGAATCGCGTGCGCTGGCGCGTGCGGCGGGAGCGGAGACAGAGGCCGATGCGTTCGCACAGAGCGCGGATCTTCTCGCGGACGCCATCAATGCGCAGCTATGGGACGAGGAGCGGCGGGCATACGTCGACTGCATCCATGCGGACGGGCGCCGCTCCGACATTTACAGCATGCAGACGCAGGTCGTCGCTTATCTGTGCGATGTCGCGCGGGGAGATCGGCTGACCGCGATCGAGGCGTACCTGAGCGCTCCGCCGCCCGTATTCGTGCAGATTGGCAGCCCATTCATGTCGTTCTTCTATTACGAGGCGCTCGAACGGGCGGGCCGGCAAGGACAGCTGTTGGACGATATCCGGCACAATTACGGTCAAATGCTGAGATACGGCGCGACGACCTGCTGGGAGATGTATCCGAACTTCAAGGAGAATCGCAGCAACCCCGACATGCTCACCCGCAGCCACTGCCATGCCTGGTCGGCTGCGCCGGGCTACTTCCTGGGCGCGAGCATCCTAGGCGTGAAGCGCGGCGCCGACGGCTGGCGGACGGTCGAGGTGGCGCCGCAGCCGTGCGATCTGACCTGGGCGGAGGGCGTCGTGCCGCTGCCGCAGGGCGGGCACATCGCGGTGAGCTGGGAAGTCGAGGCCGATCGCAAGCTGAAGCTGCGGATCGAATCGCCGGAGGACGTGCAGGTGAGCGTGACGCTGCCGGAGGGGATGACGGGCGAGGTCATCCGAGTCGCCTATTCGTCCTGACGTTGTCGGCAATCTTCTGTAGTACCCGCATTACGAAACGTTCTCGAAGACGGCGGCTTCAGCCCTTGCGGCGGTGAAGCCGCCGTCTTGCGTTTATCGGGAAGTGCGGATGCGCAGCGTTTTCTCGGAATATGCGACGCTTCTTTGGACGAACTGGTTTAAACGCCTCCCGCTTGGCCGACACTGCTTAACACTCTGCACGAAGTCATCATCCGGGGAGAGACCCGCATTGCCATTGTTCGGAAGAAGAAATACGCATCGCCATTCCAAAAACCGTCCACCGTCCGCTTCATCTCAGCCGTCGGGAGCGGGAGATCACGCTCAGCCGCTGAGCGGCAGGCTGGACGAGCTGATTGCTGGCGTGGAGCGGACGCTAGGTATCGATACGACGCTGATGATCCGCCGTTTCCGCATATTCGGCGTTTTTCCGGCCGCCATGTTTTATTTTCCCAACATGCTGGATCAGACGGCGCTGAACGAGACGATCCTGAAGCCCGCCATGAGCGCGCCGCCCGGTGCGGATACCGCCGAGTGGAGTCCGCGGCTGCTGCTGGACAGGCTCGCCGCCGAAGCGCTGTGGCATAGCGAATGCGCGGAAGCGGCCGACTTCAAAGTGCTGATCGATGCGATGCTGCGCGGAGATACGGTCCTCGCCGCCGACGGATCGAAGACGGCGCTCGTCATCGGCACACGCCAGATCGACAAGCGTGGCATCGACCAGCCCGGCACGGAGCAGGTCATTCGCGGTCCGCGGGAGGGCTTCGTCGAGCCGCTCGGCCCGAACCTCGCACTGATCCGCTACCGCCTGCAGGCACCTGAGCTGCGCATGCGGGAGATGACGATCGGGCGGAGAACCCGGTCCAAGGTCGTCATCTGCTACATGGAAGACCTGACCAACCCGGACCTGCTGGCCGAGGTGGACAGGCGCCTCGGCGCGATCGACATCGATGCCGTCCTGGATTCAGGCTACCTGGAGCAGTTCATCGAGGACAACCAGTGGTCGCCCTTCCCGCAGGTCCAGTATACGGAGCGGCCCGACAAGGTGGTAGCCAACCTGCTCGAGGGCAGAATCGCGATTCTCGTCGACGGCTCTCCGATGGCGCTGATCGTACCGACCGTGTTCAATCAGTTCTATCAAGCGGTCGAGGACTACACCGAGCGATTCCTGCAGATGAGCGCGATCCGCATGGCACGGCTGGTCGCACTCGTCTTTTCGCTCGTCTTTCCGTCCATCTATGTGTCGATCATCTCGTTTAATCCGGAGCTGATCCCGACCGAGTTCGCGGTGGCGGTCGCAGGGGGGAGGGCCGGCGTGCCGTGGCCGGCCGTCATCGAGGTGCTGATCATCGAGATCTCCATGGAAGTGCTGCGGGAGGCCACCATCCGGCTGCCGCAGCAGGTCGGCGGCGCCCTGTCGATCGTCGGCGTGCTCGTTATCGGACAGGCCGCTGTCGCCGCAGGCTTCGCAAGCCCCATATCCGTCGTCATCATCGCGCTGACGACGATCGGCTCGTTCGCGACGCCTGCCTACAACGCCGCGCTGGCGCTCCGGCTGCTGCGGTTCCCCCTGATCATCCTGGCCGGCATCTTCGGGCTGTACGGCGTGATGATCGGGCTGATCCTCATCGCGAACCACCTGCTCTCGCTGAAGTCGTTCGGCGTGCCGTACCTGAGCCCGCTCGTGCCCGTTAATGCGGAAGGCATGAAGGATCTGCTCATCCGCGGCCCGCTCTGGTGGATGAAGCGCAGGCCCAGCTTCCTTCGGCCTCAGGAGGACACGCGTATCAGTCCGGAGATGAAGGAGCCGCCGGAGGACAAGAACAGTCTGGGGCAGCCGCGGGGCGGCGGCAGCTAGCGGGAAGCGGTCATCTGATGCGAGAGGTAGGTTGTATATGAGCAAGCAAAGACCGGTCACCGTCCTGCAGGCGACGGCGGTGCTCGTCAGTACCATTATCGGCGTCGGCGTGCTGCCGCTGCCGCTCTTCGCGGTTCAGGCGGCGAACGCCGGGGGGCCGCTCGTCACGCTGCTGGCCGTCCTCTTTGCCTGCGTCGGCGTGCTTCTGATCGCCCTGCTCGGCATGCGCTTCCCGAAGCAGTCGATCGTGCAGTACGGGGAATCGTTGATCGGCGCATGGCCGGCGCGCGTCGGGAGCTTGCTGGTGATTGCCTTCTTTGCTCTGCTGACCTCGCTGACCGCCCGCGAGTTCGGAGAGGTCGTCGTCACGTCCGTCCTCAAGAACACGCCGGTCGAGGTGACGGTGATCGTGATGCTGCTGCTGTCCGCGCTGTCGACGCGCAACAGCGTCACGACTTTCGTTTATATCCACTTCTTTTATTCCCCGCTGCTCATCGTGCCGGTGCTCATCATCATCGCCCTGTCGCTCAAAAACGCGGATATGTTGAACCTGGAGCCGATCTGGGGCAATGAGCCGCCCAGAATGCTGAACGGGATCGTCACGATTGCGGCGCTGCTTCAGGGCTCGTTCGTGCTGACGCTCGTCATCCCGGCGATGAAGCGGCCGGCCAAGGCCTGGATCGCCGGCATCTGGGGAATTATGATCGCGGGCGGTCTCTACGTGATCATCGTGATCGCCGTCGTCGGCGTGTTCGGCGCGCAGGAGACGAAGCTGCTGCTGTGGCCCACACTGGAGCTGGCCAAGGCGACCTCGCTGCCGGCCAATGTGCTGGAGCGTCTGGACGCCGCTTTTCTCGCCGTCTGGGTGACGGCGGTGTTCACGACGCTGTTCTCCAGCTATTACTTGACGACCCAGGCGATGACGCAGATACTGCGGCTGCGCGACGAGCGAATATTCAGCTTTTTTCTGCTTCCCATCATTTATGTGATGGCGATGATCCCCGAGAATATCGTCAAGATGTACGAAGCCGTCGTGAAGATGGGCAGCGTCGGCCTGTTCGTCACCATGGGCTATCCGGGCTTGCTGCTGTTGATATCCTTGATTCGCCGGAAGAAAGGAGAGCCCGCCGATGCTGGGGATGTTCGGTCGTAGCATGCGGCGTGCCGCATTGATTGCGGCCTCCGCGTTGTGCATGCCGTTAATGACAGGCTGCTGGGATCGCGTCGAGATCGAGGACCGCGCGATCGTACTGGGCGTCTCGATCGACAAAGCGCCGGCGCAGACCGCCTCCCAGGAAGACGATGTCAGCCACAAGTCGGACAGCAAGATGCCGCCGAATACGGACATGATCCGGATGGCCGCGCAGATCGCGCTTCCCGGACGGATCCCGCTTGGTCCTGGTGAGAGCGGCGGATCGGGCTCCGGCGATCCGCAGCAGACGGTATGGGTGATCGACGTCGTCGGCCACTCGGTCGAGGACGCCTTTACGAATATGCAGCAGCAGCTGTCGAGCAGGATATTTCTGGGCCATCTGCGCGTGATCGTGGTCTCGGAGGAGATGGCGAGGCTCGGCCTCGAGAACGTGAACGATTATTTCCACCGGGATTCGGAAGTGCGCCGGATGGCATGGTTGATGGTGTCCAAGGGGCCGGCCATCGAGCTGTTGAAGGCGGGCCCCAAGCTGGAGCGCATCCCTGCGCTGTATCTGATGACGACGCTGGACGAGAGCATCCGCACGGGCAAGTTTCCCCAGGATTATATCGGGATCTATTGGGCCCGCAAGGCCAAGCTGGGACAAGAGGGCTTCCTGCCCTATGTGGAGATGAAGAAGGAGCAGAACATCGAGATCAAGGGACTGGCGCTGTTCCGCAACGCGCAGATGGTGGGAGAGACGGATCCGCTCGATATCGGCTCGTTTATGGCGCTCAGAGGCGTCAACCCCGGGGGATATACGACATACGTCCAGGCTGCGGGCAACTTCTTCATGGTCAACGTCACGCACAGGGAGTCGAAGGTCAAGGTGTCGATTCGCGATGGCCGGCCGTACTTTTCCTTCGATCTCGGCCTGGAATTCAATCTGAGGGAAAAGCTGAACGACAGCGCAAGCCTCGAGAATATGAATGTCATCAAGGAGATCGAAGCGACGCTGAAAAAAAATGCGGAGCAACTGACACTGGAGATGCTGAAAAAAACGCAAGCGCTCGGATCCGACATACTCGGACTTGGGGAGTACGTGCGAGCTCGCGAGCCGCGCTACTGGAATACGCACGTGAAGACGAAGGATCGCTGGCAGCTGGCGTACAAAGATATCGGATACGAGATTCATATCGACACCCGCATTCGCAGGATCGGCATGAAAGCCAAATAGCGGGCCCCGGAGGTGGATACAGAAATGCCGAATTACGGCAATGCGATTAATTACTTCGCCTTCTCGATACCGGTCTGGCTGATCGCGGGCACCTTGGTGCTGCTGGTCGATGCCCGCCGCTGCCGGAAGGCGGGCTATCGCAAGGAACGGTTCATCGCCATGCTGATCGGGTGGCTGGACATCGCGCTCGGCATCGGCTTTCTGGTCCGCGAATGGCTGCTCTGACGCCGGGCCGGGCTTCGCGCTGCGAATCGGCGGCGTCGATGACCGTCATCGGTTTTTTTCATCACGAAGGGATGCCCGGTTCGCTACAATCAAGATTATATTCTTGATGGCAAAGGAGCGAATCAAATGGCGAAGCAGATAACGGTGCGCGATGCGGAAATGCGGTTGCGCGGATGGATCCGGGAGCTGCCGCCGCTGCTGGCGGACAGGTCCGAGGAAGAGCTGAGGGCGCGACAGGGGCCGGGCAAGTGGTCGCAGCTCGAGATTGCGGGTCATCTGTGCGATTCGGCGCTGCACAATCTGATGCGGTTCGTGCGTATCCAGTTCGAGCCGAGGCCGACGGCATTAATGCCGTATGCGCAGGACGATTGGGTGAGAGGGCAGAATTACCAGGCGGCCTCCTACGATCATGTGTTGACGCTCTGGCTGTCGCTCAATACGCGGATCGCCGACATATGGGCGGGACTCCCGGAGGGCGCCGGGGAATGGCTGTTTGTGCGACCGGACGGCGGTACGGTGACGCTCGATCTATGGACAGAGGATTATGTAAGTCATTTGGAGCACCATCTTCGGGCACTCGACATCGCTTAACCAAATGTTTAAATTGGAGCGTTTTTACTATCCACATTTATGCAGCTATCCGTTATGATAGTAGCCTAGTCTATTGCAGAATTGTGGTGCAGCTTGCTTGAACAGACTTCGCGGATTTTTGACCTCCTATCATCCTATCGTTTTCTCATTGCTGTTCGGCCATATGATCGCCCGCATCGCGACCTCCATGAGCATGCCGTTCCTGGCGCTGTACCTTGCCGCGCATACCGATATGGGTCCGGGCGGGATCGGCTTCATCGTAGGCGCGGGCGCGCTGGCTGCGACCTTCGGCGGTTTCCTGGGCGGGGCGCTGTCCGACAAGTACAGCAGACGTCTGGTCATGTTCACCTCGTTGTTCGCCTGGTGCGGCGTATTCATAGGCTTCGCGTTGACCGACAATCCGCTAGTCCTGCTGCTGCTCAGCCTGATGAACGGTCTGTGCCGCTCGTGGTTCGAGCCTGTGTCCCAGGTGCTGATGGCCGATCTTACGGAGCCGGAGCGCCGGATGAAGGTGTTCTCCATGCGCTATCTGATGGCCAACGTCGGCGTGGCGATCGGGCCCGTACTCGGTGTCTGGCTGGGGCTCGGCAACGGAGGGCTCGCCTTCATCATTACGGGTTCGATCTATTTTGTCTATGCGGTTACCCTCTATGCGATGATGATCGGCTTCGGGATCAAGGATATCGAGGGCGGCAAGCAAGCGAGAAAGGCGACGATCGCGGATGCGGGCCGGGTCGTCCTGGGGGATCGCGCGCTCCAGATGTTCCTGCTCGGGGGCATCGTCGTCGGCATCGGCTACAGCCAGCTGTTCGGCAACATGGCTCCCCATCTGGACCGGGTGTTCGGACACGGGGACCGGATGTTCGGCTATCTGCTCACGATTAATGCGATCACGGTCATCGCGCTGCAGCTCCCGCTCGGCTGGCTGGCGAACAAGCGGCCGCCGCTGCTGGCGATCCATATCGGCAATCTGTTCTTCGCGCTGGGGCTCGCGGGCATCGGCTATGCGGATACGTTCGCGCTGCAGATCGTCGCCATGATCCTGTTCACCGTAGGGGAGATTCTGAACTACCCGGCCGCCACGATGCTGCTGGACAAGCTCGCGCCCGAGCAGCTGAGAGGCGCCTACTATGGCGCGCAGACGTTCACCAATCTGGGCCAGTTCATCGGCCCCTGGGCCGGTGGATGGCTGCTCGGCCAGTACGGCGGAGAGACGATGTTCGCGGTCATGGCGGTGATCGTCCTGTCGGCCTCGTTCATCTATTGGGCAGGGAGCAAGGGCAGGCAGCCCATGTCCACAGCGGACAAGGGCAGGGCGATGTAGTTCGGAAAAGGCCAAGGCCGCGCCGCCGCCGCAGCTCCGCTCCAGACGCAAATTTTGCGCCTGCACACCCGCGCCGCCGCCGCAGCTCCGCTCCAGACGCAACGCTTGCTCTCCGGATCATCCTCCCATCCTTGAGGTCCGCCAGAGCGAAGCTGCTGGCCGTTGTTCCTGCGCCGCAGGCAGGCTGGAGACGCGGTCGCCGATACGGCGCGCAGCCCGGCAATATTCTCCTTTTTTGCGATCGGATGTTCTGGTTGTCCGCACACCGTGGTATAATCGGTGTTATGAATAAGCACAAGAGCGACGAACGATTTTTCGAACGCAAGCGCCGGGAAGCCGGCGTTCAACTGAATGAAGTGCAGCAGCAGGCGGTCCTTCATACCGAGGGGCCGCTTCTTCTGCTGGCGTCGCCCGGATCGGGCAAGACGACGACGCTGATGATGCGGACAGGGTACCTGATCGCGGAGAAGGGTGTGAATCCGGCGCGCATCAAGGCCGTCACCTTCAGCCGGGCATCGGCGCGGGATATGTCGGAGCGGTTCGCGGCCCTGTTCCCGGAGCTGTCCGACACGCGCGTCGGCTTTTCCACCATCCACAGCTTCGCCTTCGAGGTCGTGCGCGCCTACTACCGGGCCCGCGGCGAGACCTATCAGCTGATCGAGGGCGAGATCGAGCAGGAGGCCGAGGACGAGCTGCGGGAAGCGGACCTGCCGATCCTGCACAAGAAGCCGATCCTCCGGCAGCTCTACCGGACGATGACGGGCGGCGGCAGCTTAACCGAGGATCAGATGGACGATCTGACGACATATATTAGCTACGTTAAAAATAAAATGCTGCCCGAGGACCGCTGGAACGAGGCCAAGTGCGAGCTGAAGGATGCCGACAAGCTGCTGCGTGCCTACGAGCAGTACAAGCTGCGGGGGACGGACCGGCTGCTGCTGGACTTCGACGATATGCTGACGGTATGCCATCGCGCGCTGACGGAGGACCCGCGGCTGCTGCGGCGGTATCAGCACAGATACGACTACCTCATGACGGACGAGAGCCAGGACACCTCGCTCGTCCAGTTCGGCATCGTCGGCCTGCTGGCCGCCTCGCACGGCAACCTGTGCGTCGTCGCGGACGACGACCAGAGCATCTACGGCTGGCGCGGCGCCGAGCCGCAGTACCTGCTGGACTTCAAGCGCCACTATCCGTCAGCCCGGCTGCTGAAGATGGAGCGCAACTACCGCTCGGCGCCCGAGATCGTGGACGCGGCGGCCCGCTTCATCCGGCGCAACAAAAATCGTTACGACAAAGCCATGTTTACGAAAAATCCGACCGGGGGACGGATCGCCCTGCGTATGCTGGCTGATTACAAGGCGCAGGCGAAGTATGTGACGACGGCGCTTGAAGGCACCCCGCCGGACGTGACGTCCGCCGTGCTGTACCGCAACCATACGTCCGCGCTCGTCCTCGTCAACGCGCTCGATCGCGCAGGCATCCCGTTCAACCTGAAGGACGGGGACAAGCGCTTCTTTTCCCACTGGGTCACCCAGGACGTGCTGAACTTCATGCGGATGGCCTTCACGGACCGGCGGCCCGAGCTGCTCGAGCGGATCTATCCGAAGCTAGCCGGATACATCACGCGGGAGCAGATGAACGCGCTGCTGCGCATCGGAGGGGGACAGGTGTCCGTATTCGATACGCTGATCGAGCAGGTGCCGCTCAAGGAGTATCAGGTCAAGCAGCTGCGCGAGAACAAGGATACGTTCGGCCGGATGCAGGCGATGAACGCGCGGCAGGCGATCCGCACGATCCGCTATAATCTCGGATACGAGCGGGCGATCGAGCGGCTGTGCGAGCGGTTCGGCTTCCGGCAGGAGATGCTGCTCGGCGTGCTGAACACGCTCGAGGACATCGCCGACGGACTGGAGACGATGACCGACTTCGCAGAGCGGCTGAAGTATCTGGAGACGCTGCTTCGCAGCGCGCGGTCACGCAGCCGGGAGCCGGGGGCCGTCACGCTGTCGACTTTTCACAGCGCCAAGGGGCTCGAGTTCGACCGCGTCTACATGATCGATCTCGCGGACGGCGTCATCCCGTCGAACGACGACATCCGCAAGTACGACAAGGGCGATGCCGCAGACATGGAGGAGGCCGTGCGTCTGTTCTATGTGGGCATGACGCGGGCGAGGCGCCATCTGGAGCTGATCTGCTATCAAAAGAAGGACGGCGCGGCGGTGAAGGAGTCGCGGTTCATGACGGCGGTCCGCAGCTTCGGCGGCGCGGGCGAGCATGGGGGCGCGGGTGCCGCCGCTGTCACTGCGGACAGGGTGCCGCGCACTGCCGGAGCGGGAGCTGCGGGGCAGCCCCGCGCGGCAGCTATGGCGAGGTCGGGCGGTTCGGCGATAGGAGCGCCGGCGATCCCGGACGCCTGGCAGGGCGAGCTCCCCGCCTACTTGAAGGCGGGTGCGCGGGTGTCGCACCGGACGTTCGGACCGGGCGTCGTGCTGTCGGCGGACATGGAGGCGATCCGCGTGTCGTTCGCCGAGGGGGACAAGAAGCTGCTCACGCAGGTGTGCCTGGAGATGGGGCTGCTCAAGCCGGTCAAAAAGCGGACGACATGACGGCGGGGATGACCTGCTGTCACAAAAGTCACGGGGAATATGTGACATCCGCGGCGAGAAGCGTGACTGAAACGACCCGGACCGTTCGGATATGATGGGAGGAGAGGAAGAGGAGGAAAATTGTTATGCCCTATCTGTCTGTCTCGCCCATCATCGATTACGATCACGAAGCGATAGGAGAACTATGCCTCGGCCTGGTCCGGGGCGGCACCGAAAAGGAATTTTTAAGCGCGGCGTTTCATTATGCCCGGGACGGCATCCGCTTCGAATTCAGGAGCTTCGGCCAGACGGTCAGCGAGACGCTGAAGGCCGGGGCCGGCCACTGCTATCACAAATCCAACCTGTTCGTAGCGCTGTGCAGGCGCAAAGGCATTCAAGCGGGACTGCGCTACTGCGAGCTGAAGGCGGAGGCGCTGGCGCCTTATTGGTCCGAGGAGGCGCGCCGGCTGTTCGGGCAGGGCCCGATCGGCCATTTTTACGCCGCGGCTTATATTGAAGGCCAATGGAGATCGTTCGATCCGATCTTCGATATGGAATTGCTGCGCTATGCGGACCGTCTGGATTGGAAGGTGGCGGACAGGTGGGACGGCTCGTCAGAGATGACGCTGCCGCAGGACCTGATCGTCTCCGGGAGAGACGGGGTGCTGGCGTCGGCATTTCCCGAAGACGGTATCCCGCCGTCCGATGCGGGCATGCTGGACATGATGAACGAACGGCTGCGCGCCATCCGTCTTGGGCTCGCCGAGTAGAGGGGGGAGCAACATTGTCCCGCTATTCGACCAAGATGCTCTCCGAACGGCTGGGCCTGAAGGCCGGTCAGCGCCTGTACTTTGAAGGCGCGCCGCTCGTCTATCTCGATGCGCTCGGCACTTCCCCCGCGGGCGTCCGCTTCCTGGAGTATCCCGTGGGCCCGATCGACTTCATTCATTTATTCGCCAGAGAGCCGCATACGATCGCAGATCGCATGCCGCGGCTGGCGGAGCAGCTGGCGCCGAGAGGCATGCTCTGGATCGCCTGGCCGAAGCGTGCCGTCCTGCGTCGGGCCGCCATGGACGAGGAAGCCTTGCGGACAATCGCGGCAGCCTGCGGCCTGACCTGTGCCAAGACATGCGAGCTGACCGACGAGTGGGTCGGGTGCAAGCTCGTGCGCCGGAAAAAAGGGCGGGTCCGTCCCGCGGGAGCCTCGGTGCTCGCCGGGAATCCGTAATACGCCATTTACGCTGGGGAGCCTGTTTACGACAGGCTCTTTTTTTTGCGATTGCGGCCGGACTCGCGGCGGCATGCGATCGTCTTGCGCCATTCATTGTGCTGACACTTCGGTTCGCGGTAAAATGGTAGTACTTGCGGATACATAGGAGGCACTTCATTTATGCGTATTGGAGCAATCGAAGCGGGCGGCACGAAGTTCGTCTGCGGCATCGGCAATGAACACGGCACGATCGAGGACCGGACGAGCTTTCCGACGGAGCAGCCGGAGAAGACGCTCGCGCAGGTTTTCGAATACTTCAAAGACAAAGGCGTCGATGCGATCGGCATCGGCTCCTTCGGACCGATCAATATCGACGTCGCGAGCCCGATGTACGGCTATGTGACGACGACACCCAAGCCCGGCTGGACGGGATATCCGTTCCTGCCGGCTCTGAAGCGGGAGTTCGACGTGCCGATGGGCTGGGATACGGACGTCAACGCAGCCGCGCTCGGCGAGGCGACATGGGGTGCGGCAGCAGGACTGGACAGCTGCGTGTACTATACGATCGGCACGGGCGTCGGCGTCGGCGTCTATGCCGAGGGCAAGCTGGTGCACGGACTTGTGCATCCGGAGGGCGGCCACGTCTTGCTGCGGCGGCATCCCGCTGACGAGTACGAAGGCTTCTGCCCGTATCACGGAGACTGCCTGGAGGGTCTGGCGGCCGGTCCCGCCCTGCAGGGGCGCTGGAAGATCAAGGGGAGCGATATCCCGCAGGATCATCCGGCCTGGCAGATGGAGGCGTATTATATCGGACAAGCCGTGGCGAACACGGTGCTCATGCTCTCGCCCAAGCGCATTATATTGGGCGGCGGCGTCATGCATCAGCCGCAGCTGTTCCCGATGGTTCGCGCGGAGGTGCTCAAGGCGCTCAACGGCTATGTGAGCTCCGATGCGCTGGCAGCCGGCATCGATACGTACATCGTGCCGCCAGGACTCGGGGACAATGCCGGATTGTCCGGCGCGCTGGCGCTCGGGCTGCGGGCGCTCGGTCAATGAGGCGGCAACCGGCGTGAACACGACACCGGACCAACGGAGCGGGCCAGCGGGCCCGGCCGCTGCTGACCGGGGGAAGGCCGTGTCGTCGCCCGGCCATGACACGGAGCGGCCGGACCAGGCGCGCGGCAGGCGGATCGTGCGGATCGGCGCGGTACTGCTGGCGTTCGCTGCGGCGCTCTCGCTCCTGGCCTTCCTCATGCTGCGCACGGACGGCAGTGTGCCCGATGCGAAGCCGGTTCCGGGGCCGCCTGTGCAGTATGAATACGGCATGACCCAGGGTTCCGGCGGCATGGTGCTGCATTATTTGCGGACGGACCCGTCGAACATAACGCTCACCGCCATCCGGGACAACGTCGCGCTAGCCCCTCATTATGGCATCAACGGCGGCTTTTTCTACGACAGCGCGCTGCTGAGCATGGCGATCGTCGACGGAGTTCCCGCCGCGGGCGACGGCGGCGCCAATGGCGGATACGGCTTCGGGGCCGAGAATGTGAAGTATGCGCGCGGCACGCTCGTATGGGACCGGCGGACCGAGCGTCTCAGCGTCCAGGTCGCGAGCAAGGCGGAGGGGCTGGACGTGACCGACCGGAGCGCCTATTGGGCGCAGGGCGGCATCTCGATGAGCCTGGGGCGCGACGAGGCCTGGTATGAGCAGGCGGTACTGGAGCACGCGCCGTTCATGGACGAGCGGCGGCTCAGGTCGGGCGCCGTCTTCGACGAGGACGGACAACTGTATCTCGTCGTGAGCGAGAGCCGGGGCACGCTGGCGGAGTTCCGCACGGCGATCCTCGAGCGTCTCGGCGGCGCCGGCCGGCCGCGCCTCGTCGACGGCATCTTTCTCGACGGGGACGGGTCGTCGCAGCTCCGCAGCCGGCAAGCTTCCCTGACGGGGGACAACAGGCCTGTCGTGCAGATGATCTCGCTGCTGCGGTGACGTGAGCCTGCCGCAAGGATGGACATCGCAAGATCGTTCGTTGCATAATCGTCGCAGACCGTCTCAAGATCGGCAAGCGGCAATCGGATCGCAATTCGTACTTTTCTGAGGAGGCTATTATGGCGGATTCATACGTTCCCTTGTTCGTCGGTTCCTATCAATCGGCGGATGCAGAAGGCATTCATATCCTGCAGTTCGACCCGGAATCCGGCTCGCTGACGAAGATCGGCGGCGTCTCGGGCATCGATAGTCCCTCGTTCCTCGCCTACCATGCGGCGGCAGGCGTACTGTACGCGGTGAGCGAGGACGTGGAGGACGGCGCCGTCGTCGCCCTCGCATACGATGCGGCCGCGCGGACGTTGACGGAGATCAACCGCCAGCCTTCGCAGGGCGGCGCGCCCTGCCATCTGTCGGTCGATCCCTCGGGACAGTGGCTCCTGCTCGTCAACTATCTCGGCGGCAACATCAGCCTGTATCCGCTCGGGGCGCGCGGCGAGATCGGGGAGCCGGTCCAGTCGATCGCCCACGCCGGCGGCAGCGTCAATGCCGAGCGCCAGGAAGGCCCCCATCCGCACTCCATCTACGCGGTACCGGGAACCTCCTACTACTTGTCCTGCGATCTGGGCACGGACAAGATCTACACGTACCGGCTGAACGCCGAAGCCGGCAGGCTCGAGAGCGTCTGCGAGACGGCCGTGACGCCAGGCGCGGGCCCGCGCCATCTGGCCTTGCATCCGACGCTCCCGTCCGTCTATCTCATCGACGAGCTGATGAGCCGGGTTACCGCGTATCGGCTGGACGCGACCGCCGGTACGCTCGAGGCGCAGCAGACGGTCTCCGCGCTGCCTGCGGGCTATACCGGCGAGAGCTATTGCGCCGAGGTGGCGGTATCGGCGGACGGCCGGTTCGTGTACGGCTCCAATCGCGGCCACGACAGCATCGTATCCTTCGGCGTCGGTGCGGACGGCGGTCTGTCGCTGATCGGCCATACGCCGAGCGGCGGGCATTTCCCGCGCCACTTCCTCGTCCTGCCGGACGGCAAGTGGCTGCTCGCCGCCAACCAGAACTCGGACAGCATCGTCGTCATGCGCATCGACGAGGACGGCTTCCCGCAGCACGCGGGCAGCGAGTACAAGATGCCGAAGCCGGTATGCGTGCGGCTGGCCTGACGCAATACCTCGGCTATCGACATATCAAGGACGATCCCAAGGCTCTATCGCCTTCGGGATCGTCCTTTTTTTAACAGGATGAAGCATCTGCTCTCGTACCGCCGCAAAGTATGGCCGCAGCTGCATCGTTGGCCGCCTCATCCGCCTCGCTGCGTAATATCGCCAGTGACAGACTGTCATCGTTATCCGTCACGGTAGTCACCCCATATGGTCCGGCAGGCCTATGACCATCATCGCTGCGGTCATGCATCGGTCATTGCTTTGCCTGCGCCCCTATCCGGCCGGGTGAGGTGTCTGATAGAATCTGAATAATATCTGTGCGTAACTGAGAGAGAGAGCGGGGGGCGTATACCATGGTACGAATCGTCATTGCGGACGATCAGCGGCTGATGCGCGAAGGTCTTCAGACGATCCTGCAGCTGGAAGACGATATGGAGATCGTCGGCACGGCGGAGAACGGCAAGGAAGCGTACGAGGCCGTAGGCGTCCATCGGCCGCATATCGTGCTGATGGATATCAAGATGCCCCTCATGGACGGCATTGAGTCGATGAAGCTGATCAAGCGGGACTACCCCAAGACGATCGTGCTGATCCTGACCACGTTCGCCGAGGATAAATATATCGTGAATGCGATGGCCGGCGGCGCGAACGGCTTCCTGCTCAAGGATATCGCCGCGGAGCGTGTCGTGCAGACGGTGCGCGAGGCGATGGAGGGCGAGCTGCTGCTGCCTCCGGCGGTCGCGGCCAAGCTGGCTTCGCGGATCAATGCCAGCGATTCCTACGACTTCGACGAGGCGAAGCTGCGGCGGATGGGGCTGTTCTTCACGGACCGGGAGCGCAAGATCATCCTGCTGCTGATCGAAGGCTATTCGAACAAGCAGATCGCCGTCACGCTGTTCATGAGCGAAGGAACGGTGCGGAATTACGTCAGCGTCATTTACAGCAAGATCGGTACCAACGACCGGCGTGCGGCAGTCGGCATCATGAAGGAGCTGCTGCAAAGTGATTGCCGCTAAAGCGCCTCGGCCTTTCCCTTTCCTATGGAAAGGAGCCGTCCTGATTTTCGTTTGTTTGATGACGGTGCTGCTGCCGATGAGTCTCAAAGGTCCGCACGGCGAGGCGGAGGGCGAATTTCTTTTTGCGTACAACGGCTCGTGGAACATCCTGTGGGGAGAACGCAAGGGAGATCCTTCCGACCGCTGGATGCCGTTGGACGGCGAGGCGAGAGACCGGCTCAAGTCCTACAAGGGCGCAGTCTGGCTGGAGAGGAATCTGCCGCAGCTTGATACTGCCGATCCCAACCTGCTGATGCTTTATGCCAAATCCTTTGAGGTGTACGAGAACGACAGACTCCTTCACCGCTTCAATATGGACAAGCCGGACCCGTATCTGAACCCGTACCTGACCTACCAGGTCATCAAGCTGACGCCCGGCAACGAGCCGCGCAAACTGACCTTTCAGATACTATGGGATCGCCATCCGCTGCCGCAAAATTGGTACGTCATCGGCAATCGATATTTGATCGACCGGCTCACGGTGCAGAACGACTGGGTGCCGGCCGTTTTCTCCATCGTGTTTTCCAGCGCCTCCGTCGCAGCCTTGCTCGTATATGCGAGAAGAAGGCTCGAGCGCCTCTATCTGTGGTTTGCGCTGATTACGGGGTGCGCCGGCATCGGATTTTTATCCATGGTCGTGTCGCTGCGCGTGTTTTTGGATTTGCCCGTAGTCCACTTTCAATACTTCAGGGATCTTCTTTTCCCGCTCGCGGTGTACGGACTGATCGGATTCATCGGCAATGTGCTTCACGGCGCATATCGGCCGGTATACCGGGCGATGAAGCAGCTTGTGCTCGGCTACACGCTGGTCGCTGCCGCGGCTTCGCTGCTGTCTCCATTTTTGTATAACAAGCTGATTCTGGAATGGGCCGTCGTCCCGCTCGCGATCGTGTTCATTCTGATCAGCGGCACGGTGCTTCGGAGCCGGGCCGCATATCATTTGCGCAGCAGAGAGGAGTACAGATGGCTGCTGCTCGGCTACGGCGTCCTATTGCTCGGTATTTTTGCGCATCTGATCAATGTGGCTGCCGACCCCGTATTTGGAATCGACCTTGAACGCAAACTTCCGATCTTGCTGTTTTTTCTTTTTCTTTACGGGCTTCATCTGAGTCTGCTTATCTTCCTCGGGTGCCTCGGCATGATTGTGCTGGGCCGCTTCTCCGAGGTGTACCGCACCTTGCAGCGCAACGCGGAGGAGCTCAAGGCCGTCAACCGGGAGCTGGGGATGCTGTCGAGACTGAAGGACGACTTCCTGAGCCATACCTCGCACGAGCTGCGCACGCCTCTGCACGGCATCGCCGGGCTCGCGGAGGCGCTGCTCGATGGCGCGGCGGGTCCCGTATCCGGCGAGATGGAGCGCAATCTGGCGCTCGTGCGCGGCAGCGCGGACCGGTTGCTCAACCTGGTCAACGACATCCTCGATCTGGACAGGCTTCGCCATGAGGATATTAAGCTGAAGCTGACCGACGTCGACACGATGAGAGCGTGCGAGACCGTAGCGGCAGCGCTGTCGCCGCTGGCGGCGCGCAAGGGGCTGCGGCTCACCGTGGAGCGGGAGCCGGGGAGCGCATCGGCTTCGCTCGCCGCGATCGCGGATTCGGAGCGGCTGGAGCAGATTCTGTACAATCTGATCGGCAATGCCATCCGGTATACGGCGTCGGGCTATATTCGTGTAACGATGGGGCTCGAGGCGGAGGGTGTGCGCATCGCGGTGGCCGACAGCGGACCGGGCATCCCTGCGGAGCGGCTCGGTACGCTGTTCGAGCCGTTCTCGGCGCCGGCTTCGGATTATGGCGGCGGCATGGGGCTCGGCCTGCCGATCACGAACCGGCTCATCCGTCTGCACGGCGGCGGGTTGAGCGTCGACTCCCGTCCGGGCGTCGGCACGGTCATGTCGTTCGTACTGCCGATCGCTGCCGCGGCAAGCGCCGGGCCGGAGCCGAGTGCAGGGCGGGAGATCGGCGGCGGGCGAGAGGCAGGCGCGTTGCCGCAGGCTGGTGAAGCGGCGCAGGCGCACAACCGGCCAGCGTCTTCCGACGGCCCTGCATTCGCCTCGTCGGAGGATGCGGAGACTGGCGGCGACGCTGCCGTGCTGCCTGTGCTCCCCGCCAACTTGCGGGAGGACAGAGCCCGCTGGAGGGCGTCGGAGAACGGGATGGAAGGAGCGGCGGCTCAGCGGTCGGAGGAGGAAGGACGGCGGCCGTTGATTCTGATCGCGGACGACGAGCCGGTGAATCTCGAGGTGCTGCGCCATTACCTGCGCAAAAGCGGTTATCGGCTGCTCGAGGCAGGCAGCGGCACGGAGGCGTTCGCGATGCTGCAGCAAGGGGAGAAGCCCGACCTCCTGCTGCTCGACGTGATGATGCCGGGCATGACGGGGTATGAGGTGTGCAGGCGCGTCCGCGGGCAATGGTCGGCGAGCGATCTGCCGATCATCCTGCTGTCGGCGCAGAACCGGCTCGATCGTCTGACGCTCGGATTCGATTCGGGCGCCAACGACTACCTGACGAAGCCGTTCAGCCAAGGCGAGCTGCTGGCGCGAGTCGAGATTCAGCTCAAGCTCGCGCAATTCCACCACTCGCTGGAGGAGCTGGTACACAGGAGGACCGAGGAGCTGGAGGCGGTCAACCGGCATCTGGCGGGATCGGTCAGAGAGACGGCCGAGGCGCTGGCCGAGGTGTCGGTGCTGGAGGAGCGCAATCGGATCGCGCACGATATGCACGATCTCGTCGGGCATTCGCTCACGGCCGCCATCGTACAGATCGAGGCGGCGAAGAAGCTGTCGAGCCGGGATCTGCCGAGATCGGTAGAGCGGATGACCGCTGCCGGAGACATGATCCGCAAAGGGCTGAACGACGTCCGCCGTACGGTGCGGATGCTCAAGGACGACGAAGCGGGCTTCGATCTGCCCACCGCGCTGCAGGAGCTGATCCGGGAGAGCGCGGGGCAGGCGGACGTGTCCTTCGATTATCGGCCGCAGCCGATCCCGGCGATCGGCGCGCTGGCGCAGAAGGTCGTCTACCATGCGCTGATGGAGGGCATCACCAACGGCCTCAGGCACGGGCGCTGCAGCGGGTTCAAGTTCGAGCTCACGGCGGCGGACGGCTGGCTCCGATTCGAGCTGAGGAGCGACGGCGCGCCCTATGGCAGCGCGAAGCCGGGCTTCGGGCTCAGCGCGATGATGGAGCGCGTCCATCTGCTCGGCGGCACGGTCACGGTCGGAGAGGCCGATCCCGGTGTCGGCTGCAGGCTGCTCATCCTGCTGCCCCTGGACAGACCGGAGGCGCACAGACCGGAGCTGCCGGCTTGAGGCAGCGGCCTGTCCGGCGCCGGCAATGCCCGGCAGCGTCTAACTGCAAGGCGGAGTCTGCGCATGCGACCATGCATGCGGGCTCCGCTTTTTTTGCGCCGCATGTGTGGACGTAGGTTGCCAGTTGGCGGTCAGGGCGGCGGCAGGGGGCGAAGTGTGGACGTAGGTTGCCAGTTGTTCTTTTCGCAGATAGCCGATACATCGCAGGACATGGCAAGCGGCCGCTGACGCGCCTGCCCTGGGTTTATCAAGGAGGCGTTAGCGGCCGCTTGGCTGACGGCTGGAAGCATCTGAATCGGTTGCTTGGTTGAAGGGTGGCTTAGTCAATACGTGCCAGCCTCTGATTCTTGGACGCCGGCTTGCCTCTGTGTTCCAATCTCCGTCCGCGTTGCCGTGCCGCTGCCGCTATCCGGTCCCGGCGCGGGAGGGGCATCAGCATGGTTTAACCCCATGCTGCCAGCCTCCCGGCCGTCGGACTCGCTGCCTTCGTTCACACTGCCACCTGTCGCGGGACGTCCAACCTCCGGACCCGCTCCAGCGAGCGCGCCCTTCAGGATCACCGGCCGGCTGCGCTCGGCCAGCAGCGCTTCCAGCTGTACCAGCTCGCGGCGCAGCCTGCCAAGCTCGGCCTCGCGCTGCCCGATCTGCTGCGCAATGGCTTCGATCCGCGCTTCGAGTTCGCGGACATCCTCGGACTCGGCGATCGCGGCCTCAAGGTCGCAGCCGAACTGGTCCGCCGCCCATAGATCCGCAGCGATGCGCCCCTCGGTCAGATAACGCTCCTTGTATTGCTCGAATATTGCATTAATCGCCCGCCGGCTGTCCCAGCCGAGGATGCGGACGCTGCTCTTGGCATGCTCGGCCGCCATCGCCAGATGGAATTCCTTGAGCGGCCCCCGCGCGGCCTCTGCCTTGTCGAGGAGCGCAGCAAAAGCGGGATAGATCAACCTGAACAATTCGGCAGCTTCCTGAAGATTCAGTTCCGCGGTGTCGGCCGCTTCCGTCATGTCATCCCAACCTTTTATACTCGAATTCTTAATATCCTACCAAAGAATGAGCGCGGTTACGAGTTTCTCAGGAAATGTTAATCTGTGCAGGACAGATTGCCCGGAAATGTATGACCGAGCTGGCCGCTGGGCGGTGCCGGATGGCGTATTTGAATGGTATCCCCTTGGGACAGGAAGCAGGTGCGCGGGAGGGAGATCCGGCGAAGCAGGAGCGCTCCGGGGCAGACGGCGCACAGGAGCCGGAGCACTGCGAGTGCACGGGACACATACCTGACTGAAGGGGATATCGTTCAAACGGATGCGGCAGGTATGCGACCCGGCAGGCGATTAACGAGGCCAGGCGGGCATATGGCACTGCGTCTTGTCCTTGGCGGCGCGGTGTGGAGGTCCGGAGTTGGAGCTCCGGCGTGAGAGGTCCGGCCTCGGCGGGCCTCCTCCGGTGCGGCGAAGCTCTTGCGGCTGGCGACGATGGCGCGCTATCGCTGTCCGCCTCTTAAGGCCGGATCGTCACCCTTGTGCCGATCGGCACGATGCGCGACAGGGCGACGACATCTTCGTTGTACATCCGGATGCAGCCGTGCGACACCACATGCCCGATCGAGGCCGGATCGTTCGTGCCGTGAATGCCGTAGTGCGGCTTGGACAGTCCCATCCAGAACGCGCCGAACGGACCTCCGGGATGCGCCTGCTTGTTGATAATGCGGTACTCGCCCGTCGGCGTCTGCGTCACCATCCGGCCGATGCCGACCGGATAGCCGTTCACAACCGTATCGTCCTGCAGCAAATACAGCATGCGGTCCGACAGGTCGACGATGATCCGATATGCCATGGCACGATCCCTCCTTCCGTTTTATACGCCAGCTTATGCGAAAAAAAGGTGCCATGTTCGCGTCTTGCGCGTCGGGCATGCTTCCGATAAGCTTGGCATCAAGGAAGGACGACGGGAGGGAGAAGCGGCCATGCTGAAACGAACGAGCCTGCGCATGCGGCTGACCGTACTGATGATCTGTTTGACGGCGTTGCCCGTCGTCACAGTCACTTGGCTGGCTGCGAACAATACGCGGAGCTCGGTCGAAAAAGAGATCGTCGGCGCCGACACTTCCCGCATGCTGTGGGCGGATCAGTACATGAACGAACTGATCGAGCAAATCGATATCCTTTTCTACACACTGCAGATCGACCAGGAGTTGATGCGGGGACTCGGCGACATCGACAACCCCGACCCTGTCGTCCAGTTTAAGACACAAGAGCTGCTGCGGGAAAAGCTGACCTCGGCGTTTCATGCCAATTCGCGCAAGGTCGACGATTTGACGCTGTATATGGAGGCTTACCGAAAAGCGTTTACGGTCAACTATACGACCAGCGGGCTGATCCGGACATTCGATATTACCGCCAATGCGCCTTGGGCGCGAATCTCGCAGGGGCCGGTCAATATGTACTTCAAGCAGACGCCGGACGGTACATACGCGTATCACGGCATCAACCGGTTCGAGGACCGTGCCCTCATCGGCGGCATATCCGTGCGCATCGACAGGGAGGTGTGGCAGGAGGTCGGCCGGATTCTGCGTTCGGAGCCGGACAGCCTGGTGTACGTGCTGAACGACGAGGGCGAGCTGCTGTCGGGCTCCTCCGAGCCGCCCGACGACGCCCGTCTGGCTGCGCTGCTCCACGGGCCGGCGCCTGCGTTCGCCGCCATGGAGTTCCAGCGGACCGACCGCTATTTCGTCTTTGAGAAAAGGATCGGGGACGGGCAGCTCGCGGTGATCAAGGCGGTCCCGATCTCGTCGGTCAGCCGCAGCGCGCGGCCGACGATCGAAGCGGGCATCTGGACCGGCGCGCTGTTCGCCGCCGCGTCCGTGCTGCTGTCGGTCCTCGTCTCGCTCGGCATCAGCCGCCCGATCGTCAGGCTCGCCCGCATGATGCGGACGACGCCGGTTCAAGACTTCGCGTCGATGTCCGTGCGCAGCCGCGACGAGATCGGCCTGCTCGAACGCGGCTACAACTCCATGATGGGACGGATCAGGCAGCTGATCGAGGACGAGTACGAGCGGGAGATCGAGGTGAAAAACGCGCAGCTGCTGGCATTGCAGGCGCAGATCAACCCGCATTTTCTGAACAATACGCTCCATATGATCGGCGGCATGGCGCTCAAGAAGAAGGCGCCCGAAATCTACGAAGTTACGCGGGTCATCGGGGATCTGCTGCGCTACGCGATCGGTTCCGAGGATCGGACTGTGCCGCTCGCGGACGAGCTGACTCATACCCGCAACTACCTGTTCATTCAGGAGCGGCGGTTCGCGGGCCGCTGCACGATCTCGCTGCAGACGGACCCGGAGGCGCTCGAAGGCCGGCTGCCGAAGTTCACGCTGCAGCCGATCGTCGAGAATGCCTTCGAGCACGGGCTTCAGCGCAAGCCCGGCAGCTGGCGCCTTGCGATCCGGATCCGGCGCATCGGCGGACGGATCGTCATGCTCGTGCTGGACGAGGGCGCAGGGATGCAGGCGGACGAGCTGCGCCGCATCAGGGCGGAGCTGCGCTCCGGCGGCACGAGGCGCCTGGGCGCAGGCGCCGGCGGAGGCGCCGAAGGAGGAAGCGCGGCGCCGGACGCCGGGTCGGCGGCCGAGCCGAGGCGTGGCCGCGGCATCGGGCTGCGCAATGTCGACGCCAGGCTCAAGCTGCAGTTCGGCGCGCGCTACGGGCTGCGCGTCTGGAGCGAGGCCGGAACGGGCACGCTGGTAGCGATCGTCGCGCCGGCGGCCGGCGAAGGAGGGGACGAAAATGACGTATAGCGTGCTGATCGTCGACGATGAGCCGTGGTCCCGCGAGATCGTGAAGGATCTCGCGGATTGGGAAGGACTAGGACTGGCGGTCGCTGGCGAAGCCGAGGACGGGGAGGAAGGGCTGCGCCGCATGAGGGAGCTCGCGCCGGATATCGTCGTAACCGACATGCGGATGCCGGGACTGTCCGGGACGGAGCTGCTGAACAAGCTTGGATCTCATTTTCCGGCGGCCAAGATCGTCGTCATGAGCGGCTACGACGACTTTGCGTACTTGAAGCAGGCGATCCGTTCCAAGGCGGTCGATTACTTGCTGAAGCCGCTCGACCCGGCCGAATTGAACGCCGCGCTGGCTTCCTGCGTGCGGGAGCTGGAGGCGGAGGCCGTGCCCAGCACGGGCATCGCCGCCGCATCGGATGCCGCATCGGATGCCGCATCGGACGCCGCGCCGGACGAGCGTGCGCGGGGGAGCGGCATACCGGCGGGCGAGTGGCGGCTGCCGACCGCGTTCGCCGATTCGGCCGTGCTGGAGCGCTACGCCCTGGAGAAGCGCCGTATCTATGCCGGCCTGCAGGAGCTGGACCGGGCAGCCATCGCGGAGGCTTATGCCGCGCTCGGCAGATACTTGACGCGCGCGTTGTCTCCGGAGGAGCTGCAAGGGCTTCCGGCCCGGCTGGCGCAGGACGCGCTGGCGATGCTGGAGACGTTCGCGTCCGAGCAAGGAATCGACATCGTCCCGATCTGGAGCGGGATCGAGGGACGGCTCGGCCCGGGCTCCTCGCCCGGGGAGGCGGCGTCGGCGCTGGCGGAGCGGCTCGGAGAAGCCGCCGATGCGGCGGCGAAGGCGATCCGCGGCCGGACCCGGCTCGACCTGGATGAGATCCGCGCCCATATCGACGCGCATTTTGCCGAGGAGCTGACGCTGGAGTCGCTGTCGCACCGCTTTTTCGTCAGCAAGGAGCATCTCAGCCGCGCCTTCAAGGCGCATGTCGGCACAGGCGTCACCGATTATGTCACCATGCGGCGGATGGTCTACGCGGAGGCGCTGCTGCGCGAAGGCAAGGTCTCGATCAAGCAGGCGGCCAAGCTCGCGGGCTACGAGGACCTGGCTTATTTCTACAGAGTGTTCAAGAGACGCTTCGGCGTCTCCCCCGGCGAGCTGAGGGGCGGAGAATAGCGGCAAATGCGCCGGCGAGCAGATCCTTATATCAATATCGTCCAAAACACTACGCTAATTTTCTCGAATGTTTCCGCTTTCACTTCTCTCTATACTGAGCTTGCAGTCATTTGATAGAGGGGGTACCACCAGATGAAAAAAGCGCTCTATGCCGCGTCCTCGATGACGCTGGCGGCTGCCGTGCTGGCCGGCTGCGGCGGCAACGGCAACGGCAACGACAATGCTTCTCCGTCCGCCGCGCCTTCAGGCTCGGCATCCGCATCGCAAGCCCAGGCTTCGCCGTCCGCGTCCGCGCAGGAACCGGCCCGCAAGGTCGAGCTCAAGGTGTTCATGAGCCTGCCGCGCTTCAAGGACCAATTCGACAAGTACTTCGAGCAATTCAAAGCCAAGGAGCTTGCGGACAAAAACGTCGACGTCACGATCAAACTGGAGATGCCGAACTCCGACCAGGCCGGTCAGATTCTCAAAACCCGGCTTTCCTCCAACGACGCGCCCGACCTGTTCACGCTGCATGCGATTGCAGATATCCCTACCTTTTACAAAGCCGGTTACTTGAGCGATCTATCCGACCAGCCGTACGTGCCGAAGGTGTACGAGAGCGTGCGCAAGACGGTGACGTACGACGGCAAGGTGGTCGCGCTGCCGCTCGAAAGCCTGTCGTGGGGCTATCTGTACAACAAGAAGATGTTCGCCGATCTCGGCATCACGCCGCCGCAAACGCTCGATGAGATGAAAGCCGCCGTGGAGAAAATCAAGACGACGGACGCGGCGCCGTTCGAGCTGAGCTTCCAGGAGTCGTGGATTCCGCAGCTCATGATGGCCCTGTCGCTTGGCGGCGTCGTGACATCGGAGCATCCGGACTGGATCGAGAAGATGAACAAGGGCGAGGCGTCCTATGCGGACGTGCAGGACGTGTTCAACGTCATCGACCTGATCATGGCGAACGGTACGGCCAAGCCGTTCGAGGTCGGCAGCGCAGCCGGCTCGACGGACTTCGCGAACGGCAAAGCCGCGATGTGGGTCATGGGACCTTGGCAGGCCGAGACGATTCTGAAGGCGAATCCCGATATGGAATTCGGCGTCGCGCCGCTGCCCGTGAGCAACGATCCGGCCGGCACGATGATCAACCTCGCCACCTCCACTTCGCTCGCCGTGTCGCCGACGAGCAAGAACAAGGACGTCGCGCTCGATCTGCTGAACTATATGCTCGACGACAACGATTCCTCCGCCCTGTTCGAGGAGCTGAAGTTCAACCCCGTCGCGGAGATGCACAAGTACGATACGTTCCCTTGGATCACCGAGGCGAGCTCGTACGTTGCCCAGGGCAAAGCTTACCTCGATCTGTCGCTGCCGAACGGCGTGACCGACGAGACGGCGAAG
Source organism: Cohnella sp. 56 (assembly GCF_037963805.1). Lineage (NCBI taxonomy): Bacteria > Bacillati > Bacillota > Bacilli > Caryophanales > Paenibacillaceae > Cohnella > Cohnella sp. 56. Next base: position 55,643 of record NZ_JAZDQE010000018.1, read on the forward strand.
CTGCTGCAGAGCTACTACGCCAAGAGCGCGACCAAGGAGCAGATCATCAAGACGCTGGACCGCACATGGGCGAACGCCGTCAAGAACAGCAAGTGATCCCTTCCGGCTCCGTCCCGCGGCCTCGTCCGCGGCGCGGGGCAGGATCGGCTTCGCAGGCGAAGGAGGGATCTACGACATGATCGACAGGCTCAGACTCAGACGGCACGGCATCTTGCTCGCGTTCGTGCTCCCGGCGCTGCTGTTCTATGCGACGTTTCTGCTTGCGCCGGCGTTCGGCGGCATCTGGTACAGCCTGACCGACTGGAACGGCCTGAACCCGCACTATGCATTCGTCGGGCTGGACAATTACGCCGAGGCGCTGACGGAGGATCCGTCGTTCGGCCATGCCGTGTTTTTTACGCTCAAATATGTGCTGTTTATGGTCGTGCTGCAAAACGCGCTGGCCATTCTGGTCGCCGTGCTGATCGAATCGCGCGCCAAGACCAAAGCCTTTTTCCGCACGATCTTCTTCATGCCCAACATGCTCAGCATGATCATCGGCGGCTTTATGTGGATGTTCGTCTTCACGCGCGTGCTCCCCGATCTGGCGATGCGGACCGGCCTCGGCTTCCTCGACCGCTCCTGGATCGGCGATCCGTCCTTTTCCTTTTACGCGATTCTGATCGTCTCGCTCTGGGGCGGCGTCGGCTATCTGATGGTCATCTACATCGCCGCGCTTCAGGGCGTGCCGTCTTCGCTCAAGGAGGCGGCGGCCATCGACGGCGCCGGCGTCTGGCAGACGTTCCGGTACATCACGCTGCCGATGATCTATCCGGCGCTCACGATCGGCATCTTCCTCACGCTGAATTCGTCGTTCAAAGTATTCGATGCGGTCTTCGCGCTGACGGGCGGCGGCCCGGGACGTGAGACGCAGGTCATCGCGCTCAATATCTTCGAGGAGGCGTTCGGCTTCAGCAACCGGTACGGCTACGCGAGCGCGAAGGCGATGATCCTGTTCCTCATCGTACTCGTCATCACGGTCGTCCAGCTGCGGCTGATGAAGCGGCGGGAGGTGGAGGCATGAGCGCGTCCCGCTATGCAAAAAGGGCAGGCAGCCGGGGGGCGGCCGGCAGTATCGATGCGGCGTGGGCAGGCGGTCGCGGCCGAAGCCGAAGCGCGCTCCCCGGGCTGCTCGCGCTGCTGACGCTAGTCGTCGGCGCGGCGTTCACGCTGCTGCCCGTCTACATGGGCGTGCTGAATTCGGTGAAGACGGAGGGCGAGATGCTGAACGGCATCCTCTCCTGGCCGCGGCATTGGGTATGGAGCAACTATGCGGACGCTTACCGGAAAATCGACTTCTTGCAAAGCCTCGGCAATACGGCGGCCGTAACCGCGGTCGGGCTCGCAGGCATCGTGCTGTTCGCTGCGATGGCAGGCTACAAGCTGTCGCGAACGCCGGGCAAGCTGAGCGGCTTTTTGTTCAGCCTGTTCGTACTGTCGATGCTGATCCCGTTCCATTCCATCATGATCACGCTTGTGCGCATCGCCAAAAATCTGGCGGTCCAAGGCTCGACCGTCGGCCTGGGACTCATCTATATCGGCCTCGGGGTATCGATGGCAATCTTTCTTTACCACGGCTTCGTCAAGTCGATTCCGCGCGATCTCGACGAGGCGGCGGTCATCGACGGCTGCGGCGAATTCCGGTTGTTTTTCTCCGTCATTCTGCCGCTGCTGCTGCCCGTCACCGCGACTGTCGCGATTCTGAACGCGCTGTGGATGTGGAACGACTTCCTGCTGCCGCTGCTCATGCTGACCGACTCTTCGAGCTACACGCTGCTGCTGTCGACGAACATGCTGTTCGGCCAGTACGGCAACAACGACTGGTCGGCGATTCTCGCTTCGCTCGTGCTGGCGCTGCTGCCGGTTGTCGTGCTGTACCTGCTGCTTCAAAAATACATTCTGAACGGAATTGCGGACGGAGCGATCAAAGGATGAGCGAAAACCAAACGGAAAACGTCTGGCGCGGCGGTAAAGGCGATGTGTCCGGCTATGTGCGCGCGGACGGCAAGGTGCTGCGCAACGGGCGGGGCGAGGAGATCCTCCTGCGCGGCGTCGGGTTCGGCAGCTGGCTGCTGCCGGAGGGCTATATGTGGCGCTTCCCGGAGGGGGGCGACCGTCCGCGCCGGATCGAGCGGATGATCCGCGAGCTGGTCGGCAAGGAACAGGCGGCGCGCTTCTGGGCGCAGTACTATGACCGCTATATCGCCGAGGCCGATATCGCGCGGATCGCGGCGGAGGGCTTCAACTCCGTGCGGGTGCCGATGCTGGCGCGTACGCTGCTGGAGGAAGGCGGGCCGGTCCGATTTAACCCCGCCATGATCGCGCGCATCGACCGGGTCGTCCGCTGGTGCGAGCAGTACGGCCTGTACGTCATCCTGGACCTGCACGGCGCGCCGGGCGGACAGACGGGCACGAACATCGACGACTCGGAGCGCGATCTGCCGGAGCTGTTCCTGGACGCGGCGAACCGCATACGCACGGTGGAGCTGTGGCGCTTGCTGGCGGCCCGGTACCGCGACGAATGGATCGTTGCGGGCTACGATCTGCTGAACGAGCCGCTGCCGGAATGGTTTGCGGCGCACAACGGCAGCGTGATGCCGTTCTACGAAGAAGTTATTGCCGCCATCCGCGAGGTGGACGACCGGCATATGATTATTCTCGAGGGCGTCCACTGGGCGACCGACTGGTCGATTTTCGATGCGCTGCCGGACGACAACGTGCTGCTGCAGTTCCACAAGTACTGGAATGCGCCGGACACGGCCAGCATCCAGGTCTATCTCGACCATCGCGAACGGCTGAACGCCCCGCTGTTCATGGGCGAGGGCGGCGAGAACAACAAGGACTGGTATGCGGGAGCTTTCCGTCTTTTCGAGGATCACGATATCTCCTGGAACTTCTGGACGTGGAAAAAGATGGACACCGACAACTCGCCCTGCTCGATTCGCCGCCCCGAGGGCTGGGAGCTGCTCGTACGCTATCTGGAGGGCGGGGATAAGCCGGCGCCGGCAGAAGCGGAGCGCATCCTGCGGGCGTATCTCGACAATCTGCCGCTTGAGCGCTGCGATTACGAGCCCGCCGTCGTGCGTTCGCTGTTCGTGCGCGCGCCGGTGCGCATACCCGCTGTTTTCTACGGGTATGAGGGGGAGGGCAACAGCTTCGGCTTCGGCTCGGCGCGCAGCTTGGCGGCAGGGGATCAGGCCGAGGCGGTCGAGGGCTTCCGCACGGACGACGGAACGGATATCCGCTTCGTCGAGCCCGGGCGGACGACGCCGAACTTCCAGCATGGCGGCGGAGAGGAATGGCGAGCGGACGAATGGATGTATGCGAGGCTGATGCCGGGCGATTGGCTGGCTTATGGGTGCGAGGCTGTGCCGGCGAGAGCACCGGCGTACGGCAGCGGCAGCCCGGCAGGAGGCGGCGCGATCCGTCTGCGTGTGCAGAGCGAAGGCGGAGGCGGAGGCCGGCTGTACGTCTCCGAAGGACGGGACGGGCCGCCGACGGCGGTCGAGTGGACCGATGGCGGCTGGCAGACGGTCACGGGGGAGCTTGAACGCGCAGGACTGCCTGGAGCCGCCGGACATATCGTTATCAGGGCGGACGATCGTCCGGTCGGCATCGCATGGCTTGAATTGTTGGTTTAATACGCAGGTCGCCGTTTCTCATCGGAGAGACGGCGGCTTTTTTTGATGAAGACGTACATTGGCTGCCCAAGCAGCCGGCTTCCGGCTCGGCGAATTGAGAGATGGTCGGGAATTCATTACAATAGAAGCAGAATAGACGCTAGCTTATCGAAAAGCGACATGAGGCTGGGAGGCATATGAATGAGCGCAGCTCCGACGACGCGACAATGGAAGGAACTGTACGAAGCCGCGGACCAGTACCGGCAGGCCGCCATCTGGAGATGGATGTCCAACGGCCACCTGTTCGGCGTCCGGGACCCGGCGTCGGAAGAAATCGGTTATTGCTCCGTTTTCGGCAACGGCGGCGAGATGTTCGGCCTTGCGGTGTACATGGGAACGGAAGGGCTGCGGACGATCGCGGACATGCTCGCGGGCAAGCTTGACGAGGACCCGATGTTCAGTCAGCACTGTCTCTTGTTGTCGCTGGACGACAGGGAGGAGCTCGATCCTTCGGAATATAAGCGCATCAAGCAGCTGGGACTCGGCTATCGCGGCAAAAAAAGCTGGCCGACGTTCCGTCTGCATGAGCCGGGTATGATGCCGTGGCCGGAGCTGACGGCGGAGCAGGTCGTATATATGACGCAGGCGCTCGATCAGGCGCGTATCGTCGGAGAAGCGTACCGCGATCGTCCCGACGCGCTGCTGGATGGGGAAGGGGAGCGGCTGCTCGTGAGAGAGGCGTCGCCTGCCGGCGGCGGCGCGTATGAATGGCGCAGCGAATGGCTGGAGCCGGCACCGCTTGAGGAGACGGAGGCGCAGGCCGCATCATCGGCGCCGCCGCTGGACGAGCTGCGCATCATCAAGGCGCTGAAGGGCGCCAAGGGCATATCCGGCGTTTGGGAGACCGACAGCTTCTATGTGCCAATGCCCATCCAGGAGGGCAGCCGTCCGTTTTTCCCGAAGATGGCCTTGATCGTCGACCAGTCCTCCGGCCAGATTCTGAAGTTCGGACTGAGCAAGGGCGACGAGGCGGCAGCGGCGATGAACGAGCACTTGCTGACGCTGATCGAGGAGCTGAAGACCGTTCCCCGGGAGCTGTGGGTCGGCAGCGAATCGGCCGGAGCTGCGCTGCTCCCGCTCGCCGAGGCGCTGAAGCTCGAGCTGATGTTCTCGCCCGAGCTGCCCGCGCTCTCGGAAGCGCGCGAGGCGATGGAGCGGCGATTCAGCTAGTCCGATACGAGAACAATGCCGCCCTCCGAAGTTGGGGGCGGCATTGCGTATGTCGTTTATCTGTTATATTTGCGTTCGCTCGAGGAGTCGTCCTTGCTGTCGGACTTGTCCGCTTCGTCCCGATTCTGGATGCTCAGGTCCTCCACCGGAATCGGATCGACATGGCGCTCGCTCAGGAAGCTGTCGAACAAGCTCTGCTCGTCGGTCGGATATTGCTCGGGATGATCGCGCCTGCTCTGCGGTCCGGCGCCCGGCTTGTCCATATCCGGCGGACGTTCGAATTCGTTCATGCGAATCCCCTCCTATGCTTGTATGCCGACTCTTTCCCCTTCTCCGGTCCGATTGAAACAATTCAGCGCCTCGTTACAGCCGCTTCAGCGGCTCCTTGGCCGGCCCGTTTATCACCTCGCCGTCGTACTTGAAGCGGGAGCCGTGGCACGGGCAGTCCCAGGTGCGGTCGCCGGCATTCCACTCAGTCTCGCAGCCCATATGCGTGCAGGTCGTATCGACCGTATGCAGCTTGCCCTCATGGTCGCGGTACGCGCCGCAGCGGCGGCCGTGAATGCGCACGGCCGCGCCTTCGTCGAGCCCCAGCTCCTCCGGATCCTTTTTCAGCCACTCCAGCTTGCCTTTGACGAAGTGATAGGCAGTGCTGGCCGTTTCCTTCGCCAGCGTTGCTACATCGGGATTCGCATGGAACCGCGACGGGCCGAACAGCTCCGCGTACGGGTTGTCGCGCTCTAGCAGCAGGTCGGCGAGCAGACGGCCCGCGACCGCGCTCGATGTCATGCCCCATTTGCGATAGCCGGTCGCGACGAGCAGGTTGGGCGTACCCTTGCGGGCGTGTCCGATATACGGCAGCTTGTCGAGCGTCACGAGATCGTGCGTCGACCAGCGGTAGCGGATCTCGTCCACGCCGAACGTTTCCGATGCAAAGCGCTTCAGCGCTTCATAATGCTCGATCGTGCATTCGCCCTGACCGGTCTTGTGCGATTCGCCGCCGATCAGGAGCAGCTGCTCACCGTTGTACGTCACGGTGCGTACCGAGCGCTTCGGTTCGTCGGCGCTGATGTACATGCCGCCCGGGTAGTCGTAAGGCGACTTGACCGCGATGACGTAGGAAGTCTCGGCATGCAGACGGGCGAAGTACAGGCCATTGTCGAAGAAAGGGAAATGCGAGCAGGAGGCGACTGCATCGCAGGTCACGGTATAGCCGTCCTTCGTCGTGACGGTGGCCGGTTCGCCTTCGTGGAACTTGTCTACCGTCGTCTCCTCGAAGATCTCGCCGCCCAGCCGCACAATCTCGCTCGCCAGAAAAGCGGCGTACGGTCCCGGATGGAACCGCGCCTGCCGTTTCATCGAGAGCGCGGCGGTCGCCCCGAACGGCAGCGACAGACTGGCGTAGCGTTCGACCTCAATGCCGAGCTTCTGGTACGCGGCGTATTCCTTCTCGATCTTGTGCAGCCCTTCCTCGCGCGTCGCATAGACGACCGCATCCTCGTCGACGAAGTCGCATGCGATGCCCTGTCCCGCCACCAGAATGCGCATGAACGAGAGCGCGCCGGCATTGGCCTGATAGTACAGCTGAGCGTTATCCTCGCCAAAATGAGAGATAAGCTCGTCATAGATCAGATCATGCTGCGCCGTAATCTTGGCCGTCGTATAACCAGTCGTGCCGCTGAGCAGCCGGTCCGCCGTCAGCAGCGCGACGCGGCGGCCTTCCTTGGCCAGCAGATAAGCGGTCGTGAGACCGGTGATGCCGCCCCCGACGACGGCAAATTCGGTTTTCAGATCCTGCGTCAGTCTGGGGAAGACGGGCAGCTCCGCCGTACGGCGCCAATAGGATTCGGGATATTCGGGCAACTGTATGGCCATGTACCGGTACCTCCTCGGAAAAGCGCATTTTTATCCTCATCATTTCTAATTAACCGAAAAATGATACGATGCCCCAAAGCTTGTGAATGGCGCAAGGTGGGGAGCGGGCGCTATACACGATCATGCGATCGGGCCTCCAAGCTGCAAACATGCAAAAAACCGGCGCCCGAATGGGCACCGGCTCTCGGCGCTGCGATTGCGCAGTTTAAGGAATGAATTGCTGTACGATGCGCACGATCTTGCCGTCCGCAACCGTGATGTAATAAGGGAAGTTCGCCATCATCTCCTGATTGTCCCCGCTGAACAGCGAGCGAAGCTTGGCGATGCTGATCGGCTCGTTCTCCACAATATCCGCATCGTCCCAGCTGCCCGAACGATTGTAAATCTGCATCAGCACCTGCGCATCCGCCGCGACAGGCAGTGTGTACGTTTTCTTTTCCTCATTGAGGATGTAGTAGCCGTCCGGCGCCTCGTCCATGCCCGCATCGGGTTCCTGCTGACGGAACACACGGTCCGCCTCTTCGCCCTGCAGGAACTGAATATAGTCGACGGTCACGTACGTGACGCCGTCCATCGAAGTGATCTTGTCAATATAAGCGGGAGACGAGGGGAGTGACGCATAGTCGGCGGCGCCAGTGCCAGTCGTCTCGGCCACGGCCGTCTCCTGCTTGTCGCTCACGCCCGACACACTGAGCGGTATCAGACAAATTCCCAATAATACGACACACAACAGCAGTTTGCGCATCGGTACAGCCCCTCTCTCCGGTTAAACACAAGTGATATGTATCATTATTATTTAGACAATTAGAAGACGTTTAAAACAGGCTGTTTGTTGCCGGGAAAAGGGGGAGGAAAGGATTAATTTTTAAATCGACAAAAATCGATTTTTTTCATCAAAATGTCTAATCGATATGTATGAATTCAGAAATTATAATAGTAGACGTTGTGATTTTTTGGAGTGACATGAGATGTTCTGAAGGAAAAGGTGGTGATATTAATAATCACAAACAGGATTCGTGTAGATTAAGCGCTATTTTTGAAGTTTTTTGAAATTTAATATTTCCTACAAATATTAGGAGGTTCCAGTATGATGAGTAATAAGTTTAAAGCACCTATACTTTTCTTAATCTTCAGTCTTTTATATCTGGTTTTAGCACCGTATGATCAACTTGAAGCAAAAACAAACTCAAACAAAACAGAATATTTGGTAGGGTTTAAGAAAGGGTTGGAACCGCAATCTTACTTAAATGCAAAAAAAATAAAACATTCGATAAAAAAGAAAATGAGAAAACAGACTACAGTAATGATGGAATTGGATGACTTAGAAATTAAACAATTAAGAGGCGATCCTAATATCGCTTTCATCGAGAAAAACGATTCGGTTACCGTACAGGGGATTACTGTAAGTGACACCCAGGGGGAAAATGCTTCTACCAATCTTAGTTCCGAAGTAATACCTTGGGGAAATGTAGCAATAGGTGCGAATTTAGTACAGGAAAGCGAACTTAAAGGTAACGGTATTAAAGTCGCGGTATTGGATACGGGGATATTCGCACATCCCGATCTAAAGGTTATCGGTGGTGTTAATTTCGTACCGACATCGACGAGTTATTCGGATGATAACGGGCATGGTACTCATGTAGCTGGTATTTTGGCTGCTCAGCATAATGACCTGGGGATCAAAGGCGTTGCTCCAAACGTGGATCTATACGCAGTCAAAGTACTAGATGAATCGGGTAACGGCACATATTCCCAAGTGATTCAAGGAATCGAATGGGCAATTGATAATCACATTAATATAATTTCTATGAGTTTTACTGGAAATTCGGACAGTCAGGCTTTGCATGAAGCAATTATTAAAGCTAACTCATCAGGAATCCTATTGGTTGGATCAGCTGGGAATTTCGGTAAGGGTTTTGAGACAGAGAAGTACCCTGCGTTGTATCCCGAAGTTATCTCCGTCGGTGCAACTACCCAAGCTAACTTGAGAGCCAATCTTTCTAGCACAGGCTCCCAACTAGATATAATGGCCCCTGGCGTAGATATACTCAGTACATATAATGACGGAGGCTATACTCAGTTATCCGGAACTTCCATGGCTGTCCCCTACATATCAGCTGCTGCTGCAGTACTTTGGTCCCATTATCCAAGTGAAGACGCTGATTCTATTATGAATCGGATTTTCGATAATGCGACGACGCTTGGTTCTTCTCATGAATACGGGAACGGTCTTATTAATCTCGCCAAGTCGTTGAATTTAATAAATTCGGAAATTCCAGCATATCAAATGGACGCTAACGATGGCTCGATACCAGAAACTCCGGGGGACAGTGAAGTTAGTATCAGCGCCATTACACGCGGACAAACCTTTTCAATTTCCACCACAGCTCCCGGTACGAGACCATCATACACGAAAGTTGATATCGGAATAGATAGTCCAACGTCAGTACGTGTATGCTTCAGGACCTATGTTGCAACGATACCTGCAGGATCAACCGTTCCAATACCGCCATTATCGTGTACTTCTAGCGCTTCTTGGCCGTTAGGTTCGTATATTGTAAAATATACATTTTATTACTCCGGAGGCTTAGTTCAGAGCTCAAGTACATTTACAGTATTGCCGGAGGCACCGATACTGCAGTTTATTTCAGCAACTCCTTATTCTATTAAAATGTCATGGAACGCGATAAACGGAGTGGGCAACTATAAACTAATTGTTAATGGAAGTACGATATTGTCTTTAGGAAACGTGACAAACTATCAATATACAGGGTTAACCCCTGGAACAACATACCTATTACAAATTAAAGCAGAGGACCCCACGAACCCAAATTCTGTAGCCACTTCCTCTGCTGTTCCCATGAGAACCTTGGACCCGGGGACGGTGTTAATCGAATATCATTATTCTCCGGTTGGAAGATTGGAATATATCTTATATCCTAACGGGAAAAAGCTTGTTTTTAACTATGATAAAAATGGGAATGTGATATCCAAGAATTGGACTTTGGTGCCTTGAAACAGGATCTGAATATGATTTTAATCTTTATTCAACGCAATCTACAGTCGTTAACGCTAGTGCCCATCTGAGATCGATGTTGTGAAAAAATGTAAAAAGTCTAATGATGACTACTAAGCAGGGTGAGTGTCATTCGACTGTTGAACGAGATTTAAGCAACGGAGAAGAGAATCGCTTGCTGCGAATCGCAAGGAAAGGTACTGATCCGGTCGAAGTACGGCGAGTCCTTCTGATTTTAGCTTCGGCTCGAAGGATGCAGGTGCCAAAGTCAGCCGCCTTTATCACATTTCCGGCGAACATATTCGCAAAACCATCCATCGCTTCAATACGGAAGGGATGGCCTCGCTGAAACCGAATTACGGCGGCGGATGGCCCCGATCTTTACCGAAGAGCAGCGGGCTGACTTCATTGAGCTTACTCAATTCCTCCCAAGGTGTTGGGCGACCCTTTTACGCATTGGTCACTGGCCAAGCTGAAAGAAGCGGAGGTGCAGAAAAAAACGTGCCTTCAATTTCCATTGTGACGGTACGCATCATTCTGGACGAAGCCCATATCACGTACCAGAACCCCAAGACGTGGAACGAACCGTCCAATCCGGAATTTAAAAGTAAAAAAACGAATCGAAGCCCTATACGAGTGCCTCCGGAAGACGGGCGGGTAAAATGTGTTGACGAATTTGGACCATTATCGTTGCAGCCTTACCGCGGCAAAAGCTGGTTTCAAGAGCGCCAACCCAAGCGCTTGCGCGCGACTTATACACGGCCTCATGGCGTTAAGCACTTGCTCGCTGCGCAGGATATAAAGACGAACCAGTTGTATGGCCACTCATCCCCGAGCCAGAAGCATGCAAACATCTTGCGCTTCTTCAAAGTGCTGCGTCGGTGGTTTCATCTTTCTAAGCGTCTGTACCTCATCTTGAACAACTTCTTTCCTCACCACCACGGCAAGGTGAAGGTTTGGGCGCAAGACAACAATGTGGAACTGGTCTGCACTCTGACTTATGCTTCCTGGCTGAACCGCATTGAGTACACATCGGACCGCTTCGTAAATTCGTTCTCGAAGGCAGTGATTTTCGGAGCATGGAGACCTCGCCTCCGCGATCCAAGCCTATCTTCGCTGGCGAAACAAGCATAAGCGTTATGCCGCTATACTACGTGAACAAAACAAGATCATGATTGTCTGATGGGACACTAGAACGGCCTTTTAATTTACGTTTCTCGCATTATCTTGCTTGCTCTTCAATTTCGGCTTGTTATTTCAAAGTTTATTTAATCTATTGGCGCCGTTTTTATCAATTAATTAATCGGTCGTATGCTAAACAAGCTACCGGGTAAGTTAAGAAGGGGGAATTTTTGTTTTGAAGAACATTAAACCTATTTTGATTGTCTTATTAAGCATAAGCCTAATAATTGGAAGTATAAGCGGGAGAGGAAGTGTCTTGGCTGAATCCATCTCCTCAGACAATGAATTAGCTTCATCAGGGGATTTGTTGTCAAGTTCTACACTACTTAATCAAGAAATTGATTGGATTGACCAAGAACTAAGCAATCGTGCAGCTGCTGAACAGCTGCGAAATACGAGTAATTTACAAGTGAAGCAGGGACTGTCTCAAGTACAAGTGTCCCTGCAGGAATCAGAACGAGACCTTACTGAGCGGATTACCCGCATTAAGATGATGGAACTAGAGCGGGCTCTAGCTAAACAAAACGAAGAAAGTGCAGGACGCAGTATTGAAACATTGGCAGATGAACTGCATCTTGAACCAAGCTATATTCAAGAATTGCTAGATAGCGGAAAAACGTTAGAAGAGATTGAACGAGAACGGCGTAAGCCAAAGGATAGTTCATTGGAAGACACGCTCCCTCTTTTCAGTAATCGAGGATTGTCTGTCCTAGATTCAGTGTACAACGATATATCTGTCAGCAATTCTGTATACGAAGTCCTGAATGAGGCTGCCGAGCAAATGATATCCGATGCACCGGATGTCGATTTGAAAGTGCTTAATACGTTCCGCGCACGTGAATTGCCTCCGCAACCGGAAGAACCCAAGCTGGATATGCTTAAAATCAAGCTGGATGAAGCGCCTTATCGGGTCGAAGTGGATGAGGAAAGTGTGTCTACCGTTAGTGGATCATTGTCTTTGACAGAAGATGACCTGACCTTGCCGGGGCGGGGGGGACAGGGGTTCACGCTCACAAGATCTTATGACTCTGGTTCTTCTCAGCTGTATGACACGGATGTCAGTGCGAACAGCGTTGACTATTACGATTATTATGCAGTTATTAATTATAATGCTCCTGTATATGAGACCAGATATACAATAACGTACAACACTCATGTTCTAAAAAATAAGTATAAATGCAGCACAGGCGGATTTGTGACTACGGAAGAGGATTTCTATGCACCAGATAAGCCAATAACCGAGATGTATAGCACAAGCGCGGTGAGAGATTATTATTTTAATATGATTTCTGTTGATACCCAATCAGAGCCTACTAGTTGCTCACAGGGACAGGCGTTTTATTACATATATAAATACTTCTTTAGCGGTACTACAGGTACCGCAACTGTGCAAGTAAGCACTGAATCATATAGCGATTATATGGGCCCTTATTCGAGCATGTCCCAGGCGCAGAGCGTTGCCGCGGGGTACAGTGCTGGACAGTCTTACAGCGGTGGAGTCATCACGAGCGCCGGAACTGAGAATGAGTATGTGGGTACATCAACTTGGTATTTAAATGCTCTAAAAGATGCGGACACAGACAAACGCTTCCCTATTGGCAAGGGGTGGACATGGGATATTCCCTATTTGACCTTTGATGGCGGCACTTATCTCCATATGACGGGAGGAGGTACCTACAAGGTAGAAAACGGGCTCCTAAAAGGATATCCGTGGAAGGATTTAACCTTGGCTGCAAATACCAGCGTTACCGTAAACGGTGTGGCCTCCGCTCAAGTGCTTAGCTCAATTAAAGGCGACAAAACCTACTTCAGTGCTGAAGGTCAGGTTATCCAAATCAGCGATGCCTACGGCAATAAAACTCAGTTCATGTATACAAACGTCAGTCCGTATGGAAAGGTACTCACCAAAATTTCAGATGCAATCGGTAACAGTATTAACATTGCCTATACCACTTCCCAAGTGACCTTAACGATGGGAAATCGGGTAGTCATATATAAAAAAACAGTGGAAAATGGCAAAGAACTACTAAGTCAGGTCGTTGATCAGATGAATCGTACGACTACTTATGGGTACGCCATCAAATCTGCCTATTTTAGTCTGATTGATACCAACCCTGTAACCAACAATCCTTACGCGTTATTGACGAAGGTGACACACCCGACGGGTGCTCAAACAGAGTATATATACGAAACGACACCGGTTACCCGATACAGTGGTTCCAATTCGGTAAACCAAGTTTTCCGCGTAACAGAACGCAAAGATATTGTCGACAGTTCTGCGGGAATGAGCGGCGAAGCCAACCGAGCTGTATTTATTTATCCTGTCGATATGGGAAGCTCCTTCAATCAGGATATGAACTTTACCACCAAGATTATACGAGGCTCGCTCGAGTCCGTTTATACGTATAGAAAGGACTTTATCGACGATCAGACTTCTCCAATGATTTACAACGTAAATTTACAGGAATCTGATTTAGTTACTAAACGAATTACGGACAGCATTTATGACGAAGTCCGCAGAATACCAAATCCAATTAGTGTAACGACCTATTTTACCAATGGCGCTAGCGAATCAGCGCGTATTACGAATTCAACTACGTATGACGATTACGGAAATGTTACATCTTCGACGGATGCTATGGGCCAAGTAACCACTTATAATTATGATCTGACGACCCATCTGCGGACTTCGGAGAAATGGCCTGTTAAAGGATCATCATTCTTGTATGTGTCGCTGGCGCGGAACTCGCAAGGAGATGTTACCGATTATCAGCTGAAAAGCAGCGAATCGGCATCTGATTATCTGAGCCGAACCACCTATACGTATGATGTCTACGGAAATGTCACATCGACGACTGATTATGACACAGCGAGGCAGGCGTTAACTACCTACGAGTACGACGATGGGCTGGGTTCAGCGTTTCTAACCAAGCAGACGTTATACTATATTGATGGCAGTAATATAGCTAAGACGTCCAATTCAACGGCAACCTATAACAAACTAACTGGTAATATGACGTCCTTCACCGATGCCAACAGTGCTACTACAACTTATGAGCATGACGAGTTGGATCGAATAACACGGATTATTAATCCAGACAGCACAGAGTTTAGGGTTACGTATAATGACGCGCTCAATCAGGTGACCACTACTAACGAGACCGGCTTGCAAACCCGTACAACCTGGGATAAGATCGGACGTGTCACAGAACTAGCTGTCAATGAAGCCGGTGTCTTCAAAGCCAAGACTCGGACCGGCTATGATGCAATTAGCCGTATCGCTTGGGAGGACGACCCTTCTGGTAATAAAGTAGCATATGCTTATGACGGCTTTGATCGGAAGACGAAAACAACCAACCCTGACGATAGCTTCAGCGCCATCGTATACAATGATCTGCTTAACACCGTAACCGACATCGATGAAGAGAATAACAAGGTCGAGCGGACTTATGACAAACTGGGACGAGTAACAATCGAAAAAGAAAGCCAAAATGGCGTACTGACGCTCAAACAGGAGAGCGAGTACGACTATGCCGGAAATATCGTCAGTACTAAAGATGCCTTGGGTAACATCACGCGGTTTCAATATGATTTACTCGGACTGTTAACGGCTGTAACGACACCTAAATCAGAAGTGTTCACCTATGGTTACGATAAACTGAGAAATCTCACTTCTGTACAGTATCCGGGTAACCAAAAAATTCAGAAGTTCTACGATGAAACCGGAAAATTACTGAAGGAAATTGATGAGAGTGGCTCAGCAAAAACCATGGTCTATGATCTGGTTGGCAATCTTACCGAACTGACAGACCGCATGGGCCAGAAGTTCAAAAATTCCTATGATAATCGGAACCGGCTTGTTAAACGTGCGGGACCGACTTCTCAGGTAACTTATACGTATGAAGCGGATGGTAAACGCAAGTCCATGACGGATGCCACCGGAACTACAGCTTATGTGTATGATCCGAATTCTGGGCTACTCACTCAGAAGACCTATCCGGATGGCAAAACACTGACATCTAAATACGATTTAAAAGGCAATCGTACTAAGATCACGGATCCTTTTAATAGAGCGACGGTCTACGTCTACGACAAAGTCAATCGGTTAGAGAGTGTGACGACCGGCAACAGTTTGGTGGCATCTTATACTTACTTGAAGAATGACCGAATTCATTCTGTCATGCAGGGTAATGGCATATTTACGAATTACGGCTACAGCGGCTTCGACATGACGAGCTTAAAGCATACTCAAGCAAACGGTACTGAAATTAATAGTTACTCGTACGGCTTTGACAATGCTGGCAATCTTAAGATCCGTACCGAAAACAATGTTACCAATTCGTATACCTATGACAAGCTCGGCCGTGTGTTAACAAACAGCGAGTTTCAGGAAACCTATAGCTATGATCCTCGCGGCAATCGAAGCAGTTTAGCAACTTCGACACAAACTGATTTTTCGGATGCGACTTATGAATATGATGAATGGAATCATCTCAAGAACGCTACCGTAGCTGGTACAAGCGCTGTAACCTACAAGTATAATGGAGATGACCAACTTTACGAGCGAACCGAGAACGGTGTGACGACGCGTTACTATTGGGATGAAGATCAAATAGTTGCTGAGGGGACCGTAAGTGGAACAACAGTCACGCCTAAGGCTTCGTATATATACGGCAATAGTCTCCTTGCTCGAATCGATGGAGGAGCGACCGCCTCACGCTCATTTTACTTGCTTAACGGGCATCAAGATGTCGTGGAACTGCGGGATGCGGCGGGGGAAGTACAGAACAAATATACCTATGACATCTGGGGTCGCCCGTTGTCCGTAGAAAAAGAGGAGATCAGCAACCCATTCCGATATTCATCGGAATATTATGACAGCACCACAGACTTGTATATTATGGGAAAGCGGTGGTATGACCCGGGGACAGGACGCTTTCTTCAGGAAGATACCTTTGAAGGAGAACTGAAGAATCCACTGAGCTTAAACTTGTATACTTATGCTCATAATGATCCAAATAGTTTTAGTGATCCGAGCGGCAATTTTGCCTTCCTGATTCCAATTGCAATGTATGTGGCCAAGGTTGCTATTAAGACAGCGGTAGATACCGCGGTAGATTATGCAACTGCGAAGGCGAACGGTGAGAAGTTTAATGTGGGCAAGTCGATTGGGACGAATTTGCTCAGCAACGCGGTCCCTGGTCTAGGGGAAGCGAAAACAGTAAGTAAGACGTTGAAGCTGGCCAAAGCTGTAAATACCGTCAAAAAAGCAGCTAAGGGGACGGGCAAAGTTACTGGCGGGAGCTTTAAAGCAGTTGATGCTACTAAAGGTTCAGATGAGGTTGGACACCATATCGCTCAAAATGCTTATAATAAAACTCAAGGTATAAGTCGAAATGATGGACCTGCTGTCTTAATGAAGAAAGATGATCATGCGAAGACTAGAACCTTTGCAGGAAAAGGTAAAGCAGCAATGAGAGAGGATACTGAGTTAGGCCTAAATGGGCGGGAACGTATGGCTAAAGATGTTTGGGATGTAAAGAGTAAGTTTGGGAGAAAATACAATGATAATCTGAAAAAAGCAGTTCGTTATGGTCAGAAAGTTTATAAAAAGTAAGTAAGGGGCGATCTACTTGAGGGCAGATGGTTTTAGAGTAATTTTGGGTAATGATAAGTATCAGCATTCCTTTGGTGGAGACAAGTGGAGGACTCCAATTTGCCCAAACTGTGGTACTAACCTACACTTAATCTTTGATTTTGATCTAAATGATATTAGATTAGATAAATTATCAAACAAAAGTTTAGGTTCTATACCACTAGTTTCTTGTTTGAATTGTTCCTCTTATTGGTCCATTCAGGTGTTTAAAGTTGAGCCTCAAACAAGAACTATTACAATCTTGCAGCAAACTGATGAGGAGAGTTGGATTGCCGAAGATGAAGATCGACTCCCTTATCCATTGCCATTCTCTAACATGAGATTAGAAGAGCTACATGAGTCAGATATCCCATCAAAAGGAGATGATACTGACACAGCATTTGAAGACTTTGGGTCAGAATATGTTTGCAGAATTTTAGGTGAGCCACTTTTTGCGACAGAATCTATTCAAAATAAGTGTTACTTGTGTAATGAAGATACGGAGTATATTGCAACAATTTGCAGTGAGGATTATAATTCGGAGGGCTTGGTTCACGAAGGTTTTACTTTCAATTTTGGCGAGTCATTTCTATATTTTTATTTTTGTAAATCTTGTAATATTTTGCAGACGGAAATGCAGAGTACCTAATAAACTCTACAACCTTGATTGGCTTCGTGCCTTTCAAGGTTTTTTCTTTGGTGAGTCAACCAGTGCTAATCCGTCAAACTATCACTGATAGCTAAATTGCTGGGATCTGAAATATAATAATTGTAAAAACTAGATAATTTGATATTTATTTACATAAAAAGTTGGCTAAAATTGGCGGAGGGGCAGTGTGAGATTGCCGACAAGCATAGGGGGGTATGGCAGGGCAGATATAACAAAACAGAGAGACGTCAAGGTTTGCGGCCTCGTATTCCTGTTTTCCATCCGGCTTTCGCAACTTTTATCGTAGTGAACAGACAGACAGACGTAAAGGATTATTTGAAGCGTTGTGGGAACGGTCTGCCGGAGGCGGACCGTCCGCGCCGGTGCGAGCATTGATCGTCGGAACGTCTACCCCACCGGCATGGGACATTCCTCCGCTGGGGTTACGGTGGGGGAGTCGCTGCGGCTGCGAGTTCACTGTTTTCTGTGTCCGGATTGCCACAAAACCATGAGTCTGCTGCCGACCTTCGTGGAACCTCACCACCAGAGCGTGGTGGACGTAAAGGAAGCGGTTGGTGGCATACCTTCTTTTGAGGACAAAATCGTGCGATTGGAACTGAATAAGATTTTACAGGCCATCTACGAACAGGATTTTCTAAACCCTATCTTACGGTTCCCGACCGGGAAGATGCTGTCATGACGCCCTGAAAGCATTGAATCGCGTCCTCCAGTATGGAAACACCAGCTATATCGTGGATGCTGGCATCCAACATCTTACCGGCTAGAGGGGAACACTATAATGTGAACTTATGGTTATTTGCTTGGGAAAGAAGATGGAGAATTACAAGGATATCTGCCCTTAACCTTGGATGTAACGTCTATGCGTAACATCGTCGCAATCGGATGAAGCATTCTGAGAAATCCCCTCAAAAATCGTCTTCATGCTGGACGGTTTTTCCAGCTTTTTCGTTTCCAATATTCTTCTCCAATTCAATCTCGTACAGTCGAACCAGATCTGAAGCTTTCATGTTCGTCGCTTTTGCTATCGCCACCAAGGAGTTAAGGCTGGGCTGGTGAATGCCTCGTTCAAGCATAGAAATATAAGTCCGATCCAAATTGCTGCGGAAAGCCAGTTCTTCCTGACTAAAATCCATTTTAATTCGGATGGCTTTGAGAACTTTGCCGAATAGGGTATCTACACTCAAGGGAGTTACCTCTTTTTGACACCATTATTAGGCTCATTTGAGCACTCTGAACACGTAGTTTACTCTACAAAATGGTTTTTATTTATATTTTTATATGCTATGATCTAAGCAACTAACTTGAAGTCAGGAGGAGCGAAGGATGAGCGAATTAACCGCTCGTTATGAGCATCTGACCCGAAAAGCAGACCAACTGTCCGCCGAGATCGCCGCTTGCGAAGCCTATCTGGAGGCGATGCTGGATTTTACATATGCGCATGGAGCCAAATACCCGATGGTCACCGTCGAGGAGATCGTGCATGCCGTGCATGCGGTGGAGTGCGATCGGCGTCAGCATTTGCTCAATGTCCGTTTTGAAAAGTCGCTGCTCTCCTCCTGCCTGATGGGCAGGAAGCCGCAATCCCGCTAATGCCTCGCAAATCACACCGTAACGACGCAAACGCACCCTGACACCGCACCGTCCCCATGACATTTGTCATATCCCGTCATGACGCTTGTGACTTATAGCCCCCCGCCTCCGGCATTTACAATGGAGATAACGTCGCGGCCATCATGACCGTCAGACGCCCACCCGAGGGGGATTGCGCATATGAAACACAAGAATGAAATTGCCGAACTTAAAAAAGCTATGCTTCCTTATGAAAAAACGGACGCGAAGTCCAGCATCCGGCAGCTACTCAACACGTTGGGGCCGCTGTTCGTGCTATGGTACGCCGGCTATGCCAGCCTCGCCGTCTCCTACTGGCTCGCACTCCCGATCCTGATCGTCGCGTCGGGATTCGTCATACGCACGTTTATTTTGTTCCACGATTGCTGCCACGGCTCGTTCTTCAAGAGCAAGCGGGCCAACGATATCTTGGGGACGCTGCTGGGCGTGCTGACCCTGGTGCCGTACAGACAGTGGAAAAACAGTCATGCCAAGCATCATGCCACGAGCGGCAACCTCGACAAACGCGGGGACGGAGACATCTGGATTCTGACGGTGGAGGAGTATGCTGCCGCTCCCTTGTGGAAGCGTCTGGCCTACCGCTTTTACCGCAATCCGCTCGTCATGTTCGGGCTCGGTCCGATCTTCGTCTTCCTGCTCCAATACCGCTTCAATGCGAAGGGCGCCAAGCGCAAAGAGCGTCTCAACACCTACCTGACCAACGCGCTCATCGTCCTGCTCTACGCGGGCATGATCTGGGCGATCGGCTGGCAGGCATTCGTCCTCGTGCAGGGCCCGATCTTTTTCGTCTCGGGATTGCTCGGCATCTGGCTGTTCTACGTGCAGCATCAGTTCGAGGATTCCTACTTTGAAAATGAACCGGAGTGGAGCTACGTGCAGGCGGCTGTCGAAGGCAGTTCGTACTACAAGCTCCCCCGCGTCCTGCAATGGATCACCGGCAGCATCGGGTTCCACCACGTCCATCACCTGAATCCGAAGGTGCCCAACTACAATCTCGAGAAGGCGCATCTGGCGACGCCGCCGCTCCAACGCGCGGCCACGCTCACGCTTGCGACCAGCCTCGAATCGCTGCGATTCCGCCTGTGGGACGAGACGAACAAAACGTTCGTCGGCTACCGCAAGGTCAAGCGCACGGCCGCGGGCACGCAGGCTGCCGGCGCCGTACTGAAAAAAGTCGGTCAAAGCGGCGGATAAAGAGGCTTTATGCAGCCGCCCGGATTAGGCTACAATGAAGGGGAGACGAGCGTAAAAGGAGGCGGGAGGAACCGTGCAAAAGTGGTATCACATTTTCCAGCGCAGCACGGGGCTTAGCCCGTATATATGGGTCGTCTTTTACATCCTCCCTTTTTATTTCGTCTTCCGTTCCTCGACGATGTATCACGCGCTGATCGGCATTTTTATGATCGTCGCGTTTTTTGTTTGCTACCTGCTGTCGTTTAAAACGAAGGGCTGGCTCATGTACTTCTGGACCTCCGTCCAGATTGTATTTTCGATCGCGATGACGCTGATGTTCGGCTACGTTTATTTTTCGATTTTTTCGGCTTTTTTTATCGGCAATATACAGCGCAAGGCCGGCTTCATCACGCTGTATACGATCCATCTGGCGCTGACGCTGCTGTCGGTGTACGTCGGCTACATGCACGCCAGCTCGGTCCTGATCGAGCAGGCGCCGTTCGTGTTCGTCTGTCTGATCGCGGTGACATTGCTGCCGGTCACGACCTACAACCGCAACAAGAGCGAGCTGCTGCAGGGCGAGCTGGACGACGCGAACAAGCGGATCTCGGAGCTCGTGAAGCTGGAGGAACGGCAGCGCATCGCCCGGGACCTGCACGATACGCTCGGGCAGAAGCTCGCTCTGATCGGTCTCAAGAGCGATCTCGTCGCCAAGCTGATCCGCAAAAATCCGGGGCGGGCGGAGGCCGAGATCAACGATGTCCAGCAGACGGCCCGCAATGTGCTCAAGGAGCTGCGCGAGCTGGTCACCCAGATGAGAGGTACGCATGTGGAGGACGAGATCTACCGGCTGCGGCAAATTCTGATGGCGGCGGACATCGAATTCACGCTGGAGGGCGATCCGAAGCTGGCGAACACCTCCCTGCTCAACGAGAACGTGGCGAGCATGTGCCTCAAGGAAGCGGTGACGAACGTCGTCAAGCACAGCGGGGCGACCGTCTGCGCCATCCGGATCGAACAGACGCCGGCCGAGCTGCGGATTCGCGTGCGGGACAACGGGAGCGGACTCGGCGGCCACACGTCTTTTTACAGAGGGAACGGACTGCGGGGGATGAAGGAACGGCTCGAATTCGTCAACGGATCGCTTGAGATCGTCTCGCGGGCGGGCACGGAGATCGTCATCAAGGTGCCTAACATCTTGATTCAGTCGCAGGAGGAGGGGGGAGCGCAGACATGATTCGTATCGTCATCGCCGAAGATCAGCGGCTGCTGCTCGGCGCGCTCGCGTCCGTGCTCGATCTTGAGGACGACATGGAGGTCGTCGGCAAGGCGGAGAACGGCGAGGAGGCGCTGAGACTGGTCAAGCTGCATCAGCCGGACTTGTGCGTGATGGACATCGAGATGCCGCTCAAGAGCGGACTGGACGCGGCCGAGGCGCTGAAGGGTTCGGGCTGCAAGATCGTCATTCTGACGACATTCGCGCGGGCCGGATACTTCGAGCGGGCGGTGAAGGCGGGTGTGCACGGCTACCTGCTCAAGGACAGCCCGAGCGAGGAGCTGGCCCATTCGCTGCGCAGCATCATGTCGGGCCGCCGCATCTATGCGGCCGAGCTGGTGGACGAGGCATACAAAGAAGAAAACCCGCTCACCGAGCGGGAGAAAGAAGTCATCGGCCTGATGGCCGACGGCAAAAACACGAAGGAAATCGCCAGCGAGCTGTTCCTGTCCAACGGCACCGTCCGCAACTACATCTCGGTCATTCTGGACAAGCTCGACGTCAGCAACAGGATCGAGGCGATCAAGCGGTTCAGTGAAAAGGGCTGGTTCAAGTAGAGCGGGCGCATGCGGCCGGCTCAGCCCTCAGCCCTTACACTTCAGCCCGGCCTCCCTCAGTCCCGCTCCTCGCTCGCAACGACCGCGTCCCGGATTTGCTCGAACGTCAGCGGCGTATAGTCCCAGTGCTCCACGCAGACGTTGAAGTGATTTTTCCCCTCGTACTTCTGGCCGTGAATATGACCGTGCACGTTGACGTACGGCATATGCTTGTTCATGTACATCGGCTCGTGCGAGAGGAAGAAGAAGTCCTTGTAAATGATCGGATAGGCGCTCACTTCCTCGAAGCCGGCGTCCAGCCACCAGCTCCGCGACCGGCCGCGGTCGTGATTGCCCAGAATGAGCGTCTTGCGGCCGTTCAGACGGCTCACGATCCCCCGCGTCCGCTCCATGTTCAAGAACGAGAAATCCCCCAAATGGAATACCGCATCATCCCGGCCCACGACGGCGTTCCACCGCTCGATCATCGTCTCGTCCATCTCCTCCGCGCTCGCGAACGGGCGGGACTCGAAGTCGATGATGTTGCGGTGGCCGAAGTGATGGTCGGAAATGAAAAACGTCTTCGACATCTCGAACTCCCCCCTCAGTTGGTCGGACTGCTGTCTCCCTTGCCGCTCCCGATACGCTCGAGCCGCTCCGCGATCCAATCCCGCACGACCGTCAGCACTTCCGCGCGCTCCAGCTCGTTGTGCAGCTCATGCTTGTAGCCGTGCCACTCCCGGTACACGCATAGCGACCCCGCCCGCTCCGCGAACTGCCTGCTGGCCGCGATCGAGGTGACCCGGTCGTCGTCGCCGTGCATGAGCAGCGTCGGTACGCTCAGCTCGCCGGCATGCTGGATCGCCCATAGTCCCGCCCGCTGCACGCCGAAGAAGAAGCGAGCCGTAATATTGCCGTGCCCGAGCGGGTCCGTGCGGTACCGCTCCACCATCTGCGGATCGCTCGTCAGATGGTCGGCATTCATCGGCCGCTTGTTCGTGAAGCCCGGATAGAGCCGCTCGACGAGCCGTCCGAGCACGACCTGCGCCTGCGGCGGCGCGAATGCGAGCCGCAGCCAAGGGCTGCCGATGACCGCGCAGGCGACATCCGGCTTGCGCCGCAGCAGATAGTTCAGCGCCACATTGCCGCCCATGCTGTGTCCGTACAGGACGACCGGTACGCCGGGATATCGGCTCGCGGCCTCCGCGAACAGCCGGTCCACGCCTTCCAGCAGCGCCTCGTAGCTCGGCGTATGTCCGCGCTTGCCGGCTGTCCGGCCGTGTCCGCGCTGATCGAAGCCGAGCGCGGCGTATCCCGCTTCGTTCAGCATCGCCGCGACATGGTCGTACCGCCCCATATGCTCGCCCATCCCGTGCACGAGCAGCACGACGGCCGCGGGCGCCACCGCGCGGGCATCCGCAGCCTTCCATTCGCCGGCCGCCATGAGGGTGCCGTCAGACAACTTCCAGGAGATCGGTTGATAGGTCATGGACAGACTCCTTCGCTTGGCATGCAGCCGATCGATTTCTTCTATTATATGCCTATGCGGGCCGGAGAAGCTATCCGACGCGCTGGAGCCGGTTCATCCGTGCGAATGCTTGCCGCGCAGCGCCGACGGCGAGACGCCGCGGTAGCTCTTGAACAGGCGGCTGAAGTAATAAATGTCGCTGAACCCGTTCTCGATCGCGATCTCCGAGATCGTCTTGTTCGTATATCTCAGGTCTTGCTCGCAGCGCCCGATCCGCACGAAGTTGATATAGTCGGTGACCGAGCGGCTGGTGAGCTCCTTGAATACGCGGCTGAAATGGTAGCGGCTCATGCCCGCGATCCCGGCCAGAGTCTCGACGTCAAGGCGCTCGGCATAATGCGTCTCGATATGCTGCAGGACGGGCTCGATCTGCTTCAGCCGTCTGATGCGCGAAGCCAGCTCGCCCTCGGGCATGCGCTCCGTCACATGTCCGCGCAGCATGGCTGCGAGCAGGCGGTACAGGCAGGACTTGATCGATAGCTCGTAGGCGAACTCCTTGCTCTCGAACTCCCGGATCAGCTCGTCGAGGCTGTCCCTGATCGCAGCGTCGCCGGTGACCCGGTTCGCGAAGCGGATGCGAGAGCGGACGATCGGCGTGATGAACTTGGCTTCGGCCGAGTCGATCCGATTGCTATGCAGCAGGTCGGGGTCGAATATGACCGCATAATAAAACAAACGATCCGACAGGCAGACGCCGTGATGCAAATCGGCGCAGTTCACGACGATCATCTCTCCCGGACCGACGTCGTAGCTGTCGGCGTTGCACGAGATACGCGCCTGGCCTTCGATTATATACAGGATTTCCATATGCTCGTGCCAATGCGGATAAAAAGCGGTCGTACCGACGCGCTCGAATCGGCAGTGATTGAGCTTGAGCGGGAACTGCGGATCGGGCATATCCATCGGTTCCAGCAGAGCCGGATTGCGATCCACGTGGCAGCGCCTCCAATTCGCACAATATTACAAATCTCCAGCATGGCTCTTCATGGCGAGCCACTTTCATTCATTTTATAGTACAGGTAGTTAAATGAGTAGAGGGAGGCAATTGGTATGAAGAAGCTCAACATCGGCGTCATCGGTACCGGCTCGATCTCGCAATCGCATCTGAACGCATACGCGAACAACCCGCAAGCGACGCTCGTCGCGGTATGCGACCTGAACGAGGAGCGGGCGCAAAAGGCGGCCGAAGCGTACGGCGCATCCCGCGTATATACGGATTATCACGAGCTGCTGGCGGATGAAGCGGTTGAAGCGGTCAGCATCTGCACATGGAACCATACGCATGCGGAGATCGCGATCGCTGCGGTCAAGGCGGGCAAGCATGTGCTCGTCGAGAAGCCGCTCAGCATGAGCGTAGCGGAAGCCGAGGCGGTGCGGGACGCGGTGCGTGCGAGCGACCGGATTCTGCAGGTCGGCTTCGTCCGCCGCTATGACGCATGCGCCCAGCTCGCGAAGCGCTTCGCCGATCAAGACGAATTCGGCGAGCTGTACTATGCGAAGGCTTCGCTCATCCGCCGCCTCGGCAACCCGGGCGGCTGGTTCGCGGACAAGGACCGCTCCGGCGGCGGCCCGCTGATCGACATCGGCGTGCACGTGATCGACCTCTCCTGGTACCTGATGGGCCGTCCGAAGGTGAAGTCCGTCAGCGGCAACGTCTACTCGAAGCTCGGCAACCGCTCCAACATCAAGGGTCTGTCCTTCTACCAGGCGGCGGACTACGACGCTTCGCGCAATACGGTCGAGGATATGGCGAACGCGCTCATCCGCTTCGAGAACGGCGCCTCCATCCTCGTCGAGGTGAGCTACGCGCTGCATGCCAAGAGCGACGAGTCCGCGGTGAGACTGTACGGCACGAAGGGCGGCTTCGAGATCGACCCCGAGCTGACGATCGTCTCGGAGCGGCATGATACGATTCTGAACGTGACGCCGCAGGTCGACAGCCTGAAGTTCGACTTCGCGAAGGCGTTCCAGTCGGAGATCGACAGCTTCGTCAACTCGGCGCTCACCGGCACAGAGCCGCTGAGTCCTGTCGAGGACGGGCTGACGATGATGCGGATCTTGCGGGCGATCTACGAGTCGGCGGAGCAGGGCAAGGAGATCGAGCTGTAAAAAAGCCGGGCGAGACGGCGGAGACAGCGATAAAGGAGCGAACGAACGATGAAGCTGGGACTGAGCACATATAGTTTGTACCGCGCGATCGAATCCGGCGAGCTGACGGTAGCCGGCGCGATCGACTGGATGGCCGGGCAGGGCTGCGAGCATGTCGAGATCGTGCCGATCGGCTTCGATATCCGGACGCCCGGCATGATAGATGAGATCGTGAGCCGTGCGGCAGCCGCCGGCCTTGAGATCTCGAACTATGCGGTAGGCGCGAACTTCGCGGTCGACGACGACGAGGCGTACGAAGCGGAGATCGCGCGCGTCATGAGCGAAGTCGATATCGCGCGCGCGCTCGGCGTGAAGAAGATGCGGCATGACGTCGCGTCCCGCCAAGGCGCATCGGTCGGACAGTTCTGGCGCGAGCTGCCGCGGCTTGCCGATGCTTGCCGCCGCATTGCGGAATATGCGGCGTCAGTCGGCGTCGTGACCAGCGTGGAGAATCACGGCTACTACATGCAGTCCAGCGAGCGGGTGCTCGGTCTGTTGGCGGAGACGAATCATCCGAACTTCCGCCTCACGCTCGACATCGGCAATTACATGTGCCTGGACGAGGACCCGGCGGCGGCTGTCAAGCGGTCGATCGACGAGGCGTCCATCGTGCACTTGAAAGATTTCTACCTGCGGCGCGGCGACCAGAATCCGGGCGAAGGCTGGTTCAAGACGGCGTCCGGCAACTACCTGCGCGGCGCGATCTTCGGCCAGGGCGACATCGATGTGCGCGAGGTGCTGCGCGCCGTGAAGGCGTCCGGCTACGACGGCTATCTGTCGCTGGAGTTCGAGGGGCTCGAGGAATGCAAGCAGGGCTCGCGCATCGGACTCGCCAATGCGCGGCGCATCTGGGACGAAGTCTGAGAGGGGGACGCGACATGACCACAATTACGAATCCGATCGGCGTTATCGTCGACAGCTTCCGGGTCGGCGTGCGCGCCGGGCTGCTGAAGGCCAAGGAAGTCGGCGCCGAAGGCGTGCAAATCTACGCGGTAGAAGGCGAGATGGACCCGGATCGCCTGGATGCGGCCGCGAGAGCGGAGCTGCGCGAGTATGTCGGCTCGCTGGGGCTGCGCATCTCGGCGCTGGTGGGCGATCTGGCGGGACACGGCTTCCAGGATCGCCGCGAGAACGGCTGGAAGGTCGAGAAGTCGAAGCGGATTCTGGACCTCGCCGTCGATCTCGGCACGAATGTGGTGACGACGCATATCGGCATCGTGCCGGAGGATGAGACGAGCGACGTGTACGCCGCGATGAGCGAGGCGGTCGAGGAGCTGGGGCGCTACGCCACCGAGCGCGGCGCGTACTTCGCGATCGAGACGGGGCCCGAGCCGTCTGCGCGCCTCAAGCGCTTCCTCGACCGGATGAGCACGAAGGGCGTATCGGTCAACTTCGATCCGGCGAACATGGTGATGGTGACGGGCGACGATCCGGTGCAGGGCGTCTACAATCTGCGCGAATACATCGTGCATACGCATGCCAAGGACGGCATCCGGCTGCAGGAGACCGATCCGCGCAACATTTACGGCGCGCTCGGCTACGAGCCGATGTCGCACGAGAAGCTGGCGGAGATGGGCGAGTCGGGCGAGTATTTCCGCGAGCTGCCGCTCGGCGAAGGCGGCGTGGACTGGCCGGCCTACCTGCAGGCGCTGCAGGACATCGGCTACGACGGCTTCCTGACGATCGAGCGGGAGGTCGGCGCGAAGCCGGAGGACGACATCAGACTGGCGGTCGATTTTCTGAAGCGGTACCGGCAGGCGACCTGAACAAGGAGACGCTCCATATCAGCAGCGGCAGGACAAAGCCCATCGTGAGCGCGTACAAGGGCCATGTCTGCGAGGCAAAATGCCGGAAGTACACGATGTTTGGATACACGATGACCGACATCATGAGCAGGACCATGCCGCAGGGGACGATCAACGGCCGGTACGTGGAGAGCCCAAGCAGCTGCGCCAGACCCAGAAGTGCAGCGTAAAAGGTCAAGCCGAGCTTGAAAAAAATCGTCACAAACCAAATGATCGCAACCAATACTTCGATCCGCTGCAAAAATTCGCCGATTTGAATTTTTTTGGCGAGCGTGTAGCTCGGGAACGTATGCCTGGCCGTGAAGTCCCAGCCGAGGACGAAGATGCACAGCAGCGTGATCACAATAATGACAAAGCCGCCCAGCAAGCCGCCCTTTATAAAGGCGGAGGCGGCTCTTTGCTGTTTGCTGGCGTAAGGAAAAACCATTAAAAATACGACCATCTCCAAGTAAGGGATGCTTAGCACCGAGAGGCTGCCGTGTATGACGGCCTTCGTCCCCGATTCGAAGACCGGCTGGATGCGGCTCGTCTCGATCTGCGGCAGCAGAAAGACGACCAGGACGACGAGGAGGGCGCACACCCAGGGCAAAAAGATCTCCGCGGCCCGTGCGATTACCTCCAGACCCAAGGCGACGCCGATCAGGATCGCGCCCAGCATGACGCAATGCACGACCTGAATCGGAGTCTCAGGCATGACGATTGTCGTCAGGAAATCCCCGACATTGCGCAGCACGAGTGCCGACAGGATGAAGAAGTACAAGAAAAACAAGAAACCGGCGAGCTTGCCCAACCAGGTGCCGAGCAAGGCCTGGGTGTACTCGACCAGCGACTGGTCGGGATGCCGGGCCGCCAGCGCCCGATAGAATGCCAACAGCAGCGTGCCGACGGCGACCCCGAGGACGGCCGACAGCCAGCCGTCCTGTCTGGCGAAGGAGGCCAGCGCCGAAGGTACGATCAGAATCGAGCTTCCCAGACTGAAGAGCAAAGTCAGGATAGAAAACTGCCGCGGATTGATTTTGCCTTTTTCAATCATCTTCGCATTCCTCCCGGCATCCTAATCGAGCGCTTGCGACACGAGCTTGCTCAAAGGCCCATAAATGGCCGAGATCCATTCCAGCGGGTCCGGAAGCGGGATTTGCAGGCTCCGAACGATAAATAAAGCAAGGGCAAAGCAGAGGATGGCGGCGGATGCCGCCAGCTCCCTCCGCTTTTTTTGGCGGTAGAGTCCGACATACTGGAAGCGAACGACGCATCCGGCCGCAAACAATGCGAACCACACCACTTCAGGAATCCCCCATTCGTTCCAAAAACGATTCGACTACGGAGCCTGTACGCCTGATCTTGGCACGAACGGCAATGTGGACGGGAAGCTCCGCGAACGCTTCCTCCCAATGGTCTTCAAGCCGCCGCCAGGCTCTGAAGTCGGCGCGGTGGATGGCCGATCCGAAGCCGAAGATGTCCGCCCTGTAGGCTTTCGCTTGCGCGATGACCGATTTCATGCTGTTTTCCAATTGCTCGTCCAATTTGGATTCAAGCCAGCGAATCGATTGGGGCGTTTGCAGGTTCATCGCGCATTCCATTTCTCCGATATTGCCCTCCGCGTCCAGACGTACGTCGATTCGGGGACGGCCGTCTTCGACTTTCCCTTTGATCCGATGGTGCGTGTTAATGATCTCGATGGCCAGCTGTCCGCCCTCGGGACAAGGGAGCCGCACGATCGTGCTCTGCAGCTCCCCGCTGACGTAGTTGTAGCCTTTGCTCTGTTCTTCGTTGAGCCAGCCTACCAGCTTGTCTTTGCGGAAGACGGCCAGACTCTGATACCTCAGCTTGGCGGGAGGGCTGGCCGATTGGAAGTTCATCTCCGTCTGTCCGAGCTCCGGATTGCCCAGTACGCGCAGGCCGGCCAGGACGGGATCTTTGCCTTTGTCGACCAGGTCGTAGATCAGCTGATGCAGATCGACCGTCGCAGTTACTCCCCAGTTGCGCTGGGATGAGACGAGCGAGGAATACAGCTTGTCCGAAGGGATTTTCTCGAGCGGGGTCAAGATCTGGAGCACGTCCTTCGCCGAGATGCCCTTGGCGATGACGATATAAAAATCTGTTCTTAATTCGTGATCTCTCGACAGCAGGTCCAGCAGCCTCGCAATGCCTTCCCGGGCCAGATCTTCTCCGATCACCAGAAGCCGAAGATGCGATCCGTATATTTTCCGGGGCGTCGTCTCCGTCATCGCGCGAATCGATTCGAAAAGCGTATGGCCGGAGGACTCTTGAACCGTGACGACGGGCACCCGCCCGCTGCTGCTGCCCTTGCCCGCCGCGATCTCGCTGGCGTTGATCAATTGAACGGATACTTTGAAGTTCCCTCCGTCTTTGTCGAAGCCGAAGGCCGAGGCGATCGATATCTCGTTGAGCTCTTTGCGGTTCCAGCACCCGGACAACGCCGCCGCGGCCGAAGCGATCAGGATGAGCGCGAGCCCCTTCCTCAGCCAGTTCATGTCCTCGATCCCCCTCCGCTCGGATTGCTTGATGCGATATTAATTACGGCCCCGGCTTCTGCCGGGGACGCTCGGGCTGCCGGTGCCGGTTGGAGGCGCTAAAATAACGCGGGCGGGTCGACAACGCCCATCGCGGCAGGCGGAAAATGTTGTCCTTCTGATCCTCGGCGATAAAGGGGGCGAACGGCGCCATGTAGGGAATGCCGAAAGAACGCAGGCTGCATAGATGCAAAACCATGACGATCGTGCCGATGAGAATGCCGTACAGACCGAACGAAGCTGCGAGCATCATGTACAAAAAACGGATCATGCGGACGGAGATGCCCATCTCGTAGGACGGGATGACAAAGTTGGCTATCGCCGTGATTGAGACGACGATGACCATGGCGGGCCCGATCAGGCCGGCTTCCACGGCCGATTGTCCGATGACGAGCGCGCCTACGATGGATACGGCCTGGCCGACCGTTTTGGGCAGCCGGATGCCGGCTTCCCGCAAGATCTCGAATGTGATCTCCATGAGGACCGCCTCCACGAATGCCGGGAAAGGAATGCCTTCTCTCGCGGCCGCGACGCTGATCAGCAGCGGTGTGGGGATCATCTCCTGGTGAAACGTCGTTACCGCGATATAAGCGGACGGTCCGAACAAGGCGATAAAAAAGCAAATATAGCGCAGCAGGCGAATCAGCGTGCTGATATCGGCGCGGTGATAATAGTCCTCCGGCGTCTGGAAAAAATGAGTGAACAGCGCCGGGACGACAAGCGCGAACGGCGTACCGTCCACCAGTATGGCGATCCGTCCCTCCAGCAGACCGCCGGCCACGGCGTCCGGCCGCTCCGTGTTGTACACCGTAGGGAAGGGCGTGTATGTCTCGTCCTCGATCATCTCCTCGATATAGGCGCTCTCGAGAATCGAGTCGATGCGGATCCGATCCAGCCGCGACATGACTTCCTTTACGGTTTTCTCGTCGACGATGCCCTTCACGTACATGATCGCGACGTCGGTCTTGGTGACTTCGCCGATCTGTCTCGTCTCCATCCACAGGCTGGTGTCCTTGATCTTCCGCCGGACGAGAGCCGTGTTCGTGCGCAGCGTCTCGGAGAAGCCTTCGCGCGGTCCTCTCAGTACAGCCTGCGTCGAGGGCTCCGTGACCCCGCGGTCCCGAATATTGCCCGTGCCCGCTGCGATCGCCTCTGTCTCGCCCTCCAGCAGGATGACGGCATCGCCCGACAGGATCGAGTGATACAGCGTCTCATAGTCGGACACGCCGTTGATATTGCCTATCTTCAATATATGCTCGCGAATCAGCTGCAGGGGAGAGACCCCCGGCGCGGGCGCCAGCACGGCCTGCAGCTCGCCGCTGTCTATGAGCAGAGACTCCATCAGGTTGGTCGGGTCGGCGAGCCCTTCTATGTAGACTACAGCGGCTTGGCACGGCTGCCGATTCAGCATGATCGCAAATTTTCTCAGTACGAGATCGTTGCTCCCGCCGAGCGCCTCGCTGACGGTCCGCAGGGACCGCTCCAGACTGCCCGCGATCGGAACGGGCCCGCCGCCGCCGTCTTCCCGGAGCGCAAGCGCGACCCGCGTCTTTTTGCGAAGCTTCTTGAACGGGTATAAGAAAGAGACCATGCGCACCACCTGCAGGTTGTTTTTACTAATATCTCCACAATCTTATTTTTAAACCGCGCATGCCCGATGCCAGTCGCACACTTGCGGACTGCGACGTCGGGACTTGCGATTGCGGGTGAAAAGGAGATAATAAAAGAATCGAAGGGTTCGCAAAGATAGGAGAGACGGGATGAGCGCAGAACAGCCGATCATCCGCTTTGAGCGGGTAACCAAACGGTACGAGGATGGAGAGACCGTGCTGAAGGAAGTGAGCTTCGAGATCAGGCGCGGGCAGTTCTATACGCTGCTCGGTCCGTCGGGCTGCGGCAAGACGACGATCCTGCGCCTGATCGCGGGCTTTCAGGAGCCGTCCGCGGGCGAGATTTATTTTGACGGCCAAGTGATCAACCGCGTGCCGGCCAACGAGCGTCAGGTGAACACGGTGTTCCAGGACTATGCGCTGTTCCCGCATCTGAACGTGTTCGAGAACGTCGCGTTCGGCCTGCGCATCAAGCGTTTGAAGCAGGCGGACGTCGAGGCCAAGGTGCTCGAGGCGCTGCGCTTCGTCAACCTGAAGGGTTACGAGAAGCGGCAGATCACCGAGCTGTCGGGCGGCCAGCGGCAGCGGGTGGCGATCGCGCGGGCGATCGTCAACGAGCCGCAGGTGCTGCTGCTCGACGAGCCGCTGTCCGCGCTCGATCTGAAGCTGCGCACGGAGATGCAGTACGAGCTGCGCGAGCTGCAGCGGCGGCTGGGCATCACGTTCATATTCGTCACGCACGACCAGGAGGAAGCGCTGGCGATGTCGGACGAGATCTTCGTCATGAAGGAAGGGACGATCCAGCAGAGCGGCACGCCGACGGACATCTACGACGAGCCGATCAACCGCTTCGTGGCGGACTTCATCGGAGAGTCGAATATCGTGGCCGGACAGATGGTGCGCGACTACGAGGTGCGCTTCGCGGACCGCACGTTCGAATGCGTGGACGGCGGCTTCCGGCCGGACGAGCCGGTCGAGATCGTCATCCGGCCGGAGGATCTCGAGATCACGCCGCCCGAAGCTGGCAAGCTGGTCGTGAGGGTCGACTCGCAGCTGTTCCGCGGGGTCCACTACGAGATCATCGGCTACGACGACGCGGGCAACGAGTGGATGGTGCATTCGACGAAGCGCGCCACGGTCGGCGAGCGCATCGGCCTCGGCTTCGATCCGGAGGCGATCCATGTCATGCGCTTCGGCGAGACCGAGGAAGAGTTCGACCGCCGGCTGCTCGCGTACGAGGAGACCGCCAATGAACGCTAAGCGCAATGTGTATCTGGCGCCGTATCTGGCCTGGATGGCGCTGTTCATCGTCATTCCGATCGCTCTCATCGTATACGATTCGTTTTTCGACCTCGACGGCGGCTTCACCTTCGGCAACTACGAGAAGTTCCTGACGCCGATCTATTTGAAGATGACGGTCAGCTCGATCTGGTACGCCTTTCTGATCACGCTGTTCTCGCTGCTGGTCGCCTATCCGGCTGCCTATGCGCTGACGCGGATGAAGCACAAGCAGCTGTGGCTGCTGCTGCTCATCCTGCCGAGCTGGGTCAACCTGCTGCTCAAGGTGTACGCCTTCCTCGGCATCTTCGGCACATACGGCTTCGTCAACGGCGCGCTCGAGGCGCTCGGAATCGGCCGCCAACAGATATTGTTCACCGACTTCAGCTTCGTGTTCGTATCGGTCTATATCTTTATTCCGTTCATGATCCTGCCGGTCTACAATGCGCTTGAGGACCTGAACCCGTCGCTCGTGTTCGCGGCGCGCGATCTCGGGGCGTCCGGCTGGACGACGTTCCGCAAGGTCGTCTTCCCGCTCACGCTGGACGGCGTGAAGGCGGGCTGCCAGGCGGTATTCATCCCCGCGCTGTCGCTGTTCATGATCACGCGGCTCGTCGCGGGCAACCGGGTCATCACGCTCGGCACCGCGATCGAGCAGCACTTCCTCGTCACGCAGGATTGGGGAATGGGGGCGGCGATCGCGGTATTCCTCATCATCGCCATGGTCGTCATCATGCTGCTGACGGGATCGGGTCAAGCTAGGAGGGTCAGATGAGCGCATCTAGAAGATTGCAGTCGGCATATCTGATCGTCGTGTTCGCGGTTCTGTATGCGCCGATCGCCTATATGGTATTCTATTCGTTCAACAGCGGCGGCACGATGCACGGGTTCGAGGGCTTCACGCTCGAATATTACGGCGAGGTGTTCCAGGACGCGCGCCTGCTCATCATCGTGCTGAATACGGTCGTCGTCGCGCTGCTGTCGTCGACGATCTCGACGATTCTCGGCGTCGTCGGCGCGCTCGCCATCATGCGCGCGCGGACCAGGCGCTCGCGCAATGCGCTGCTGTCGATGAACAACGTGCTCATCGTCAGCCCGGACGTCATCATCGGCGCCTCGCTGCTCGTCATGTTCACGATGGCCGGCATCCGGCTCGGCTTCACGTCCGTGCTGCTGTCCCATATCGCCTTCAGCGTGCCGATCGTCGTGCTCATGGTGCTGCCCAAGCTGCAGGAGATGAGTCCGACGCTCATCGACGCGGCGCGCGATCTGGGCGCGACCGGCTGGCAGGTGCTGTCGCGGGTCGTCGTGCCGTTCATCAAGCCGGGCATTTTCGCCGGATTTTTCATGGCGCTCACGTATTCGCTCGACGACTTTGCCGTCACCTTTTTCGTCACCGGCAACGGTTTCTCGACGCTGTCCGTCGAGATCTACTCGCGCGCGCGGCAGGGCGTGTCCCTGTCGATCAACGCGCTGTCGGCGCTCATCTTCCTGTTCACGCTGCTGATCGTGCTCGGCTATTACGTGCTGAACCGGCGCAGCGCGAAGCGCCTCGGGACGGGGGTGCCCAGATGAACAGCCTGATCCGGACGTTCGTCGCCGTCCTCGTCATTGCGGGCGGCCTGCTATTCGCTATCAACAGGCTCAACTCCTCGCAGGGCTACTCGGGTGCGGATACGCTCACCGTGTATAACTGGGGAGACTATATCGATCCCGACCTGCTGGACAAGTTCAAGGCGGAGACGGGCATCAAGGTCATCTATCAGACGTTCGATTCGAACGAGGCGATGATGACCAAGATCGAGCAGGGCGGCACAACCTTCGACATCGCGGTGCCGTCCGACTACGCCATCGGCAAGATGCGCCAGGAGAACCTGCTGCTGCCGATCGATCACGCCAAGCTGCCGAACCTCGCCAACGTCGATCCCCGTTTTCTCGATCAGTCGTTCGATCCGGGCAATGTCTACTCGATCCCTTACTTCTGGGGTACGGTAGGCATCGTGTACAACCCGGCGCTGGTCGGCGATCTGAAGTTCGACAGCTGGGACGATCTGTGGGACCCGTCGCTCAAGAACAACATCCTGCTCGTCGACAGCGCGCGCGAGGTGATCGGGATGGGGCTCAACAGTCTCGGCTACTCGCTCAACGATACCGACGAGACGCATCTGCAGGAGGCGCTCGCCAAGCTCAAGAAGCTGACGCCCAACGTCAAGGCGCTCGTCGGCGACGAGATCAAGATGCTGCTCGCGGGCGAAGAGGCGGCCGTCGGCCTCGTATGGTCCGGGGACGCTTCGGAGATCATGGACGAGAACGACCAGCTCGACTACGTCATCCCCAAGGACGGCTCGAACCTGTGGTTCGACAACATGGTCATCCCCAAGACGGCCCGCAATCTGGACGGCGCGCTCAAGTTCATGAACTTCATGCTCGATCCGGAAAATGCGGCGCAAAACGCCGAGTACGTCGGGTATGCGACGCCGAATGCGAAGGCGCTGCCGCTGCTGCCGGCCGAGATCGCGGACGACAAGCGCTTCTACCCCGAGCCCGCGCTCACGGACAAGCTCGAGGTGTACGACAACCTGGGCAAAAAAATGCTGGCGCACTACAATGAGCTGTTCCTGGAATTCAAGATGCACAAAAAGTAAAAAGATGGGTAAAAATCATTTGGAAACGCAAGCGGAAGGAGAGAGCGCATCAATGAGTCAAAACTTGGAGAAAGCGACGTTCGCGGGGGGCTGCTTCTGGTGTATGGTCACGCCGTTCGACGAGCTGCCCGGCATTCACGGCATTGTATCCGGCTATACGGGCGGCCATGTGCCGAATCCGACCTACGAGCAAGTGTGCTCGGAGACGACGGGCCATCAGGAAGCCGTGCAGATCACGTTCGACCCGGACGTCTTCCCGTACCGCAAGCTGCTCGGCATCTACTGGCAGTCGGTCGATCCGACGGACGGCGGCGGCCAGTTTTTCGACCGGGGGGAATCTTACCGGCCGGTGATCTTCTATCACAACGAGGCGCAGCGGCAGGCGGCGGAGGAGACGAAGGCCGAGCTGGATGCCAGCGGGCGCTTCGATGGGCCGATCGCGGTGACAATCGAGCCGGCCTCAGAGTTCTATCCGGCCGAGGAATACCATCAGGACTATCACAAGAAAAATCCGCTGCGCTACAAGATGTACCGCAAGGGCTCCGGCCGCGACGCCTACATCAAGCAGCACTGGAACACCGACAAGGACAAGGAGGCGCTGCGAGCGCGTCTCACCCCGCTGCAGTTTGAGGTGACGCAGAACAATGCGACCGAGCATCCGTTCCGCAATGAATTCTGGGACAATCATAGCGAAGGGCTGTACGTCGATATCGTATCCGGCGCGCCGCTGTTCAGCTCCAAGGACAAGTTCGATTCGGGCTGCGGCTGGCCGAGCTTCGCGAAGCCGCTGGAGCCGGGCGGCGT
The DNA here is from genome assembly GCF_037963805.1 of Cohnella sp. 56. NCBI lineage: Bacteria > Bacillati > Bacillota > Bacilli > Caryophanales > Paenibacillaceae > Cohnella > Cohnella sp. 56. The sequence goes on from NZ_JAZDQE010000018.1 coordinate 91,876, forward strand.
CCGCGAGGAAGAGGACCGCTCGCACGGCATGTTCCGCACCGAGGTGCGCAGCCGCGAGGCCGACGCTCATCTGGGGCATGTATTCAACGACGGACCGCGCGAGCTCGGAGGTCTGCGTTACTGCATCAACTCCGCTTCGCTTCGCTTCATCCCCGTCGAGGACCTGGAGCGCGAGGGCTACGGGCGGTACAGGAGCTTGTTCGAGCAGACGTGAACCGCCGTCTAACTATCATCGGGACCGTTAGCAGCTATGCGCTGCCTGACGGTTCTTTTGTTTGGAATCATGTCGACGAGAAAGATTTATGCTTGAAGCGCCGGGTCGATGCCGACTCCGGCGCTTTTTTCGTTCGCATCCACCCTATGGCCGCTTCGCACCGGTTTGTTTTAAGTTCATTTCTTCTATTTCTTCCCGCCATGCGTCGAATCGCATGAATCGACGCAAATTGAAGTATACAAAGTCCGCGGCAGGACGCTAGATTTAGGCTGCGGCAGTATTGTGGGCTGCATCGCGCCGACCGCTTTCGGGACCGGAGCGCTGGACGCGCAGCATTCGTTAAAGGAGATCGAAGGATGAAGAAACTGAAAGTCGGACTGATCGGCTTGGGAGAGATCGCCCAAATGATTCATTTACCGATCATGCAATCGCTGCCCGAGCTATACGAGATCGTCGCATTGTGCGATATCTCTCAGCGGCTGTTAGACGTAATAGGGGAGAAGCACCGCGTAAAAAACTTGTACACAAACGCTTCGGATATGCTCGACCAAACCGGGTTGGATGCCGTATTCGTGCTGAATAACATGGAGTATCATACGGAATGCACTGTCGCGGCGCTCCAAAGAAATCTTCATGTATTCGTGGAAAAACCCATGTGCGTAACCGAAGCGGAAGCCTGTGACATCATCAAGGCGCGGAATGCATCGAATGCACAGGTGATGGTCGGGTATATGCGAAGGTTCGCGCCGGCTTACCTGCGCGCGCTGGAGGAGGTACGGGCACTGGGTCAGATCAATTATGCGCGCGTGCGCGACATGATCGGGCCGAACGCGTACTTCACCGGTCAATCGGGCATTCATGTATACCGGTTCGGCGATATTCCCGCCGAAGCCGGCCGGGATCGCAAGGAGAGAAATACAAGGCTGATGCAGGAAGCTGTCGGCGAAGCCTCTGACGAAGACTATGCCGCGTACGGTCTGCTGCTGGGCTTGAACAGCCACGATATATCCGCCATGCGCGAGATGCTCGGCATGCCGATACGCGTAAAGGCGGCCTCTTCCCGGCAAGGCGGCAGATTCAAGAATGCCATCCTGGAATACGACGGTTACGATGTCATGTTCGAGACCGGCGTCGACCAGCAAGGGCGGTTTGACGCCCATATCGAAGTTTACGGCGAGCGCAGATCGGTACGGGTACAGTACGATACGCCGTATTTGCGGCAGTTGCCGACGACGCTGCAGATTCGGGATACGACCGGAGATGCGCTGGAGGAGACGGTTATCCGTCCGACTTACAAGGACGCGTATACGTGCGAGCTGGAATATTTCTATGAGGTAGCCGCGAACGGCTTGTCTCCCAAGACGACGCCGGAGGACTACCTGCAGGATCTGACGATTATCAAAATGATCATGGACGCGGTCAGACGGGGGGCATAGAGATGGGCGAGAGGGGGACGCGCGACGCCAGGCAGGCGGACGCGAATATGAGGGTCGGCGGGGACGCCGCACCGGACCTGAGATGGCTGCCCGTGCCCGGCGAGCCGGTCCGCGTGACCGGCTTGCCGTGGCTGGAGCAGGACGGCGTCTTCCGAAGGCTCCCGGTCCGGCCGAGCCACCCGATCCGTCCGGAGGTGGACAGGCTGGCGAATTATACGACTGGCGTGCAGGTTCGATTCCGGACGGATTCTCCGAAGCTATACGTGCGGGTGGAGTTGGCGGACAAGTACAGCATGTACCAGTTGGCGGCTACGGGCCAATGCGGAGTAGATTGTTATATCGGCGGGCTTGGCGATCAAAAGTACATCAACACGACGCGATTCGACTTCACCCAAACCGAGTATGTCTCCGTCCTGTTCGACGCTCTCCCGAGCGGGCTGCGGGATATTACGCTTAATCTTCCTTTGTATCAAGGCGTGGAGGCGTTATGGATCGGGGTCGAGCCTGCTTCGGAGATGGCCGAGTTTCCGGGCTTCCCCACGGACAAGAAGGTGCTGCTCTATGGCACCTCGATTACCCACGGCGCCTGCGCGACCCGTCCCGGCATGGCTTACCCTAATATTTTAAGCCGGATGTTCCCAATTGAATTCGTGAATCTCGGTTTTTCCGGCAATGCGCAGGGAGAGCCCGAGCTCGCCCATCTCATCAGTCAGATCGCTTCTCCGGCCATGCTCGTTCTGGACTATGAGGCGAACACGCCGAGTACGGAGCGGCTAAAGGAATCGCTGCCTGAATTCATCCGGATATACCGCAGCCGCCACCCCGAAGTGCCGATTCTTGTACTGTCGCAGATTCGCTTGGCTAGGGAGTCATTCGACGTCGCCGTGGCTTCCCGCCGCGACGAGCGCAGACGGATTCAGCGAGAAGAGGTCGAGCGGCGCCGGCTGGCGGGAGACGGTCACATTCATTTTGTCGACGGCACGGATCTGCTCGGGGAGGCGGATCAGGACTGTACGACGGACGGCATCCACCCTTCGGATCTGGGTTATGACCGCATCGCAAGCAGACTTCGGCCCGTACTGGCCGAGCTGCTCCGTCCAATCGTTGAAGTATAAAAGGAAGGGGCTGCCGATATGAGAAGGTCCGAGACCAACAATAGACTCCGCCGGGTTACGCTAGAGATGAGTCTAAAGCCTTTTACAAGCATGGCCCTGCCTGCGATCGAAGCGGTATGCGAAGAAGCGATCCGGCAATGGCTGCCGTTGATCGACATGGCGGAAGGCTGCTCGATGCTGCTGTGGGTGGCGGACGGCAGCGAGATTCTCGAGTGGGACGGGAACGAGGGGCGCGAGATCGAGTGGGGGCGGTACATCGGCTTTGCGAACGAGGAACGGTTCGGGCATATCCAGCCGAACGACCCGCGGATCGCCAAGCTTTACCGTCCCGATGCCTGCGCGATTACATACAGAGACTTGCGGACGATCGTGGCGGCGTTCAAGCGGATCGCCCGCGACCGGTTCGGCGTCTCGATGGAAGTGGGCGCCACCTTCGACGCCGGGCCCGAGTTCGCCTACTCCGACTTCAAGTACACGCGGCATCCGGAGATCAACCGGGCGAAGCTGGGAGGCAAGGAGGTCGCGCTGAAGGCCGACTATACGGTCGTCTGCACGTGGTCGGAGCTCCGCGAGGACAAGGTCGCGTATGCGGCCTACCCGGACGGCATTCCCGAGGGCACTCCGTTCGGCGAATTTCTCGGCTGTCAGTGCGCCAGCTTCCTCCCGGCGCTCGGCTTCGATTATATTTGGTTCTCGAACGGCTTCGGCTTCTCCTATTTTCCGTGGACGTATCTGGGAGCGAACTATGACGGAACGTCGATGCCGACGGCGGACTACCGGGAGCTCGCGGACCGAACGCTGTCTTTCTGGGAGCACTTCAAACGGGAATGTCCCGGCTACCGCACGGAGGTGCGCGGGACGAACTTCGGGACGGGGATGGATCTGGCCAAGGACTTCATTCCGCTGCAGGAAATGTACCGCAGAAACTATATCGAGCTGCCGCCTCCGAATTCGCCGTGGGGTGCGCTGAACTTCGATTTCGGCCTGGAGATCGCGTCCTATATGTCCCGCATCGCGGTATTGCCGGGCGAGACCTACCCCTATCGCTTCTATCCGAACGATCCCTGGTTCTGGCAAAATCCGTGGTGGGATCTGTACGACCGGGAGCCGCACGATATTTATTGCCCGCTGTCGGTCGCCCGGATGAATGGCGAAGGTGAGCTTGAGAATCCGGGCATCGTCGAGCTGCTGACGATCGACACGGAAAAAGGCGAATTGAACGCGGATTGTCCTGCGGAGGTGATCCCCCACCTGCGCCGGGCGATCCTGGACTTTCCCGACCAAGCGGGCGTTCTTACCTGGCTGTATCCGTTCAGCGAGTACCATGCCGCCGTCGAACGATCGGCGGAAGCCGCCAAGGCGATCTTCTTCGAGGAATGGTTCGTGCGCAACGCGGTGAACGAGGGGCTGCCGCTCAATACGGTGCTCAGCACGGACGACTTCGCGGCGATGAGCGGCGAGACGCGCGAACGATTGCGGGAGACGATCCTCTTCACGCCGGCCTCCTGGCTGACGGGCGCCAATGCCGGACGGCTGGCCGCCTTCGTCCGGGAGGGCGGCAGAGCGATCGTTTACGGCAGCGTGGAGGATCGGGAGCTGCAGCAACTGCTGAATCTCCGGCAGGATGAGGGACTCCAGGGCGAGATCGCGCTCTCCTGCACGCTGCCGCAGGACCGATTGTCCGAGGCGTCCGACGCCTCCTCCGTCTTCCTGCACGATCCGCTGCTCGGCGGAGGCGCGCTTGACGAGGTGCTGGAGGACGCGGACGATGCGGCGACGAAGATATGCGCGACGGGCAGTCAAGAGGGGAAGGTTCGCATCTTGGCGCTGACGCGGGAACTGCCGGGGTGGAACGGCGGCAAGATTGGCTGGGTGCGCGGCTCCTTGCCCTTCGAATCCGGCGGCGTGTCCCATCTGCCGAACCGGCAGCCCGAGCGGTTCACGGACCTCTCGGTGCTGGCCAGACAGCTGCTCGCCGAGTTCGGGTACGAGCTGCAGCAGGCCAAGCAAGCGCAAGCGGATAAGCCGGCGCTCCTGTTCGTAGCGCGCCGCGACAACGGCTTTTTCTTCACGGGCTGCCGCCAGGACACGTCCGTAACCCTTCGCCTGCGATTTCCCGAAGGGGTTCCCGCGATCGTGGGCCAGACGACGATCGCGGGCGAAGGAGCCGCGCCGTATGCGCCGGACCGCACCTTCCACGACGAATGCCGCGTCTTCGTCAAGCAGCGCGAGACGACATCCGTCTCCTGCCGGGAGCTCTCGCCCGTTCCGACGCCAAAGAAGAATACAGAACGAATGCTCTTCGTCGCCGGTCTGCGGGAAGCGGATCTGACGATCTACCCGCCGCTGGCAAGCCTGCATGCGGGTCGCGTAGAAGTGCGGGGAGAGACTGCGTATCTGGATCTTGCGGACTGCATCCGGGGCGATCGGCTCGTACTGACGAATATCAGCGGCGCGATCGAGATCACATGGTAGAGCCGGTAGAGAAGCAGACAGGGGGAGTTAAGGTGAAGCACAAGTTTGCCGTGCAGCTGTACACGCTGCGCAAGGAATGCGAGCGGGATTTTCCCGCTACGCTCCGAACGCTCGGCCGGATGGGCTGGGCCGGCGTCGAGACGGCCGGCCTGCACGGCCATGCGGCCGAGGAGATCGCGGAGATACTTCGCGAGGCGGGGCTGAAGACGGCGGGCATGCACATATCCGTCGAGCGTCTGCGCGCCGAGACGGAGAGCGTCAAGGCGGAGGCGAGACTGCTCGGTACCCGCCGGTTGATCTGTCCGTCCGTGCCGCATGAATGGCGCAACGAGCAGGGCTACGTCCGGCTGCGCGAGGAATTGAACACGGCTGCGGGCGAGCTGCGGGACGAGGGGTTCACGGTTTCTTTCCACAACCATGCTTTCGAGTTCGAGACGCGCGTCGGCGCGACGGACGCCCTGACGTATCTGCTCGATCCCGCGCCGGACAATGCTATATTAGCGGAGATTGATGTATACTGGGTGAGCAAAGCCGGAAAAGACCCGGCGGCGTTCGTGACGCCGTATTGCGGCCGCATGCCGACGATGCACCTGAAGGACATGACCCGCGACGAACGCAGAACGTATGCCGAGATCGGAACGGGCCTCATCGACTTCGAGCCTTTGCTCCTATGGGGAGAGCGCAGCGGCGTGGAATGGTATGTCGTGGAGCAGGACATCTGCGAAGGCGACGCGCTGGATAGCGTGCGGATCAGCCTGGACAACCTGCATGCGCTGGCGGACAGGCTTGGCGTCTAGCCTGCAATAGCGGCTACAAAGCAAGGGGCTGGCGGATGCCGGTCCTCTTCGGCATTTTGCACGCAAGGCAGCGAAGACTGTCTCTTCCGCCTCGGAGAATGAGAGGAGATTCCCGCATGAAGCGATTCGGGGCCAAGGCTTATTATATTAAAATGCTTCTATGGATCAGCGTCGCGATCTTGCTCATCGTCGTCGTGCTGTCCGCCGTCGTCTACATCAATGCCCAGAAGCTGCTCGTCAAAAACGAATACGCTTCCAACCAGAAAATACTTTATCAAGTCAAATACAACATGGAATTCATGGACCAGACGATTTCCAGCCTATGCCAATCGCTCTATCTGAACAGCGACGTGGCCGCCGTGATGTACGCCAGACAGGAGAATATGGTCGAGGTGGCCAACCGGCTGAATAAAGTGACCAGTTCCGTCACCTCGGCCAATCCGTATATTCATTCGCTTACGATCTATAACCGGAACTTGGATCAGGCGTACAATGCGGGCAGGCCATTGTTTTTCGAAGACAAGCTGCTGAGCGCGCTGTACGATTCGGACCGGCTGCTGCCCAAGATGAAGCCGATCTTCCGGAACATTCAGAAGCTGGTGAACGGGAAGACCGAGCCCGAGTACGTGTTCTCGTACATGATGTACGAGACCTCGGCGGACGATCTGAAGCCCGACGGCGTCATCGTGGTCAATGTCCGGTCCGAGTGGCTGCTGGACAACATCGGTCAGATCAATATGATCGACAAGCGCAAGGGTGACAATATTTTCATTGTGGACCAGGCCGGCGAATACCTGGACGACGGTACGGGCGACCGGGAGATCATGACGTGGCTGAAAAACGACTTTTCGGCCTATCGGGCCGATCATCCCGAAGCCGATACGGAAGGTTTTTTTCAGCGCAAGCACGGGGGTAAGCCGTATTTGATCACGTATTCGAACGTCGACAGCGCCGGCATGACGCTGCTCAAAACGCAGCCGGTCCTGGAAATGTATCAATCGATCGACAGACTCCGTACGAGCATTCTGCTCATTACGCTGATCGCTTTGCTGCTGGCGTTCGCCGTTTCGATTCTGATCTCCCGGACCATCTATCGGCCGATCGGCAATCTGGTGAACGCGGTGAGGCAAAACAGGCCGACCAGATCGGTCGAGGTCGATGTCGTCGACGAGATCTCTTATTTAAATACCGTGTATCGGCAATCGATGGAAGAGCTGAATCTCTTTTATAAGGAGAAAGATCAGTATAAAGACGTCATGAAGCATTATTGGCTCAGCCGGCTGCTTGCGGAGCGCTTTTCGATCCCGGGTCCCGAGTTGGCTTCGTTGTTCAAGGAGATGAGAATCGCCCTGCCGCTGGCGGGTGCGTATGCGGTCTGCTTGCTGAAAATCGATAACTATAAAGAATTCCAGCAGCGCTTCTCCGCGCAGGATAAGGACACGATCCGGTTCGCCCTGATCAATATCGCCTCCGAGATCGTGGCGGGCAAGTATCCAAACGAAGGCATCGACATGAAAGAAGATCAGGTGCTGCTGATCGTAAGCGTACCCGAGACGGGGGCGGCCTGGCACGACGGACTTGCGGCGCTGCTGGCCGAGGCACAGGACAATTTCTCCCGTTTTTTCAAGGTGACCTTCACCGCTTCGATCAGCGGCAAGGCCGAGGCGTTCGGCGGTTTGCATGCGCTGTATACGCAAGCGATGGACCAGGCGATGTACCGTCTGCAGCTGGGTCACGGCTCCGTAATCACGCCGGAGCGACTGCAGGGGTGCGCCGACAACAAAAAAACGGGATACTCCAAGGAATTGGAGGCGTGGCTCATGGAGACGATCAAATCGGGCAATGTCGCCGCGATGAGGGATGTGCTGGCAAGCCTGTTCGAGGAGATGGCGTCGCTAAACTATCACAACGCGCTCATCTCGATTCTCCGTCTGGCGGACGCCGTAATCGAAGGGCTGGACAAGGCGAAGGTAACGGCGGCTTCCTCCCTGCAGAAGGCTTCGATCGGCAGGCTCATCCTGGAGAAGGAGACGATGGCCGAGATCGAGCGCATCGTCTGGAGCGGGTTGCAGGACTCGTTCAACAAGGAGACGGCCGAGGAGACCGAAGCGCTCAACTCCTTTGTCGTGGACGCGGTGACGGAATACGTCCATCGCAATTACCAGGATTCTTCCTTAAGCCTGTCCTCGATCGCTTCCATGATGAAAATCTCTTCGCGAAGCTTGAGCAAGATCTACAAGGAAGCGACACAGCTGTCGATCGCGGATCTGATCAACGGGGTGCGCCTGACCAAAGCGGCGGAGCTGCTGATCCAGGAAGATTTGAGCGTTTACGAGATCGTCCAGAAGGTCGGCATTACGAACGAGACGTATTTTTTCAGCCTGTTCAAGAAGAAATACAAAATGACGCCCAAGGAATACGCGCTGCAGCGCAATGCGAACCAGATCAACTGAGCTTCATTCGGAGTTCTATTGAAACAGTCCGCTTGAAAATCAAGGTACAGTCCCATGGAAAGCTCAGGGACCGTACCTTTTTTGCATGGCATTAGAAGTTTGGGAGACCGGTTGAAGTCATTTCCTCTTTGGGCGGCAAGCCGCGGTAAAGGAAGCGCGCTTTCGGCGTGACGGAGCTTTATGGATGTTTGGCGGGCAAAAAAACTGCATTCGTACATGTATTTTCTAACGGCTCGCGCTACTTGATGAAATGCCTGCAAATGTGCAGGTATATTCAAAGAATAAGCCAAAAATCCGGTTGGCGGAAAGAAATAACTGCGTTTTAGCATCTATCCGATGCAAAAGGATCGAAATTGAAGAAAAAAGATGTATATTTGCAGGCATTGCGGCGAAAGAGCGGCGCCGGCAGCGAACGCTGGCCCGTGGGAACGGCAGTCGTAGGAGCCATCGAATAGGCGTTCCCCGCGCGGTTCTAGCGCCCGTTGCACCTCTGCGCCCGCCGCACTTCCGCGTCTGCCGACCTCTGCGCCCGTCGCACCTCGGGGCGCCCCCTCTCGCACCGACCTCCTTTTTCTTTGCGGCTTCGGAAATGCGCAAATTGCTCCGATCGCACGCGCCGACACCGTTTTTTAAAGGAAAATACCGTTTTTAAAATATACATTCCCGCCATTCGCACCTTAAAGTGGGCTTATCACGACAAGCAATGCGAAAAGGAAGTGCGGGACACATGATCAGGGCGATCAAAAAGAACTTCGGATTATCGATGTTGGCGCTGCCGGGATTTTTGCTCATTATTCTTTTTAACTACGTGCCGCTGTACGGCATGCTGCTCCCTTTCAAGAGCTATCGTTACAACCTGGGCATCTGGAACAGCCCGTGGGTCGGCTTCGACAACTTCGGCTTCCTGTTCAACGGGGATGTGCTCTACCGGGTGCTGCGGAATACGCTCCTCTACAATATGACCTTTATCGTGCTGGGCACCGCACTCTCGGTGACGATCGCGCTGCTGCTGTACGAACTCAGCCGCCGATTCGTCAAAGCCTATCAGACAATTTTATTCATCCCCTACTTTATCTCCTGGGTCGTGGCGGGCTTCGCCTTCCGCTCGCTCTTCGACATGGATTACGGCGTAATCAACCGGCTGCTGGTCTCGTTGGGCGAAGAGCCGATCCTGTGGTACAGCGATCCGAAATACTGGCCCTATATTCTGGTGGCGGCGGCCGTATGGAAGGGGCTCGGCTACGGCTCGGTCATCTACTACGCCGCGCTGATGGGCATCGATTCGGAGTATTACGACGCGGCCAAGATCGACGGGGCGAGCAAGTTCCGGCAGGCGATCTCCATCTCGGTGCCGATGATCAAGCCGATCGTCATCATGATGGTCATCCTGCAGATCGGCAGCATCTGCTACAGCGACTTCGGGCTGTTCTACAACGTGACGCTTAACTCGTCTCTGCTCTACAAAACGACGGATGTCATCGATACGTTCGTCTACCGGTCGCTCATCGACATGGGCGATATCGGGATGGCGTCGGCCGCAGGGTTTTTCCAATCGATCGTCGGCTTCTGCCTGGTGCTCGCGACGAACTTCATCGTCAAAAAAATCAATCCGGAAAATTCTCTTTTTTAAGGAGTGCAGCCATGAACGGTTCCGTCACGACCCTCAAGCGGAGTCAGCCGTCCACAGGGAAAATTTTTATTCACGTCGTCTTTATCGCTTTGTGCGTCGCCAGCTTGTTTCCGTTTCTCGTCATCATCGGCACGTCGTTTCAGAGCGAGAACGACATCGTCAAATTCGGGTATTCCGTCATTCCGAAAAACTTTACCTTCGACGCCTACCGCGTCATCCTGCACGAGCCCAAGGTGCTGTTCCAGTCTTATTTCGTCACGATCGCGACGACCGTCATCGGTTCGATCGTCGGGATGTGGGTCACGACGACGTACGCTTACGCCATCTCGCGCAAGGATTACCGCTTCCGTTCGTTCCTCGCCTTCTTCATCTTTTTTACGATGCTGTTCCACGGGGGGATGGTTCCCTCTTACATTCTGATGGTCAAGTGGCTGGGATTAAAAAACAACATCCTCGCGCTCATCTTGCCCTATCTGATCAGCGGCTGGTTCGTGCTGCTGATGAAGGGATTCCTCCAGACGATCCCGGAGGCGGTCATCGAGTCGGCCAAAATCGACGGCGCCGGCGAGCTGCGCATTTTCGCGCAGATTGTAATCCCCATCTCTAAGCCGGCATTGGCGACCCTGGGCTTGTTTTTCGCCCTCCAATATTGGAACGACTGGTGGCTGACCTTGCTCTACGTCGAGCATGACAACCTGATGAAGCTGCAATATTTGCTCATCCGCGTTCTGAAAAATATGGAATATTTGAACTCGGCGGAAGCCATCCAATACGGGTTGGTCAAACCGGGCATGCTCGTGCCCTCCTTAAGCGCCAGAATGGCCATGTGCATTTTGGCGGCCGGTCCGATGCTGCTCGTATTTCCGCTCTTTCAAAAATATTTCGTGCAGGGCTTGACGGTAGGCTCGGTTAAAGGGTGATAATTACAGCCGTAGAAGATTGGTTTTTACGGCTGCTGATTATAAATGAAAGGCATATACAAGGGAGGCAATCCGAGTGAGTCCGACAAACCTGAAGAAAGCAAAATGGCTTGGAACCAGTACATCCGCCATGCTGGCGGCGGCATTAATCGTAAGCGGTTGCAGTTCGAATAACGAGGCATCCCCCAGCCCGTCCGCAAGCACGGACGCCAGTCCGAGCGCCAGCCCGAGCGGCAGCGCGCCTGCTTCGCTGCCCGCGGATACCGGGGGCGATACCAAGGAATTCGTCAAGCTCAGCTGGTATATGCCCAAGCCGATCGACAACATGAAGGACCAGGCCGCCGTCGAGGCGGAAGCGAACAAGGTCATCAAGGAGAAGCTGAACGCCGAGCTTCATCTCAATCTGATCGACAATGCCGGTTGGGAAGACAAGATGAAGCTGATCTCCGCGGCCGGCGAGCCGTACGACATCGTCTTTTCCACATTTTCCTCCAACCGGATCAGCGACAACGTTCAAAAAGGCGCCTTCCAGCCGCTTGACGAGCTGCTGCAAAAGTACGGCCAAAACATCCTGGCGAAGGTCGACCCCCGCGCCTGGAAAGCGGTCACCTACAAAGGAAAGATCATGGCGATCCCTGCGCAGACGCCGTACTCGCCTGCCGGCGCGCACGTATTTAAAAAGGACATGGTGGAGAAGTACGGTTTCGATTACAAGAGCGTCAAGAGCATCAAGGATCTGGAGCCGTTCCTGGCCGAGATCAAGAAAAACGAGCCGAACATGATCCCGCTCCTGGCTACGGCCAACGGTACCGCGGCCGGCGTATCCTTGTACGATTATACGACGATCACGCCAGGCATCTCCTACAGCGAGAAAGACGGGAAGATCGTCAAGATTCTGGACGTGCCGGAGAACAAGGAAAACTATCGGACGATTAACGATTTCTACAAGAAAGGTTATATCGCCAAGGACGCCGCCATCAAGACGGACTATCTCGCCGAGGCCAAGTCGGGCAAGTACGCGGTCATGCGCGATTCGGGCGGCTATACGGAAGACGGCTCCAAGTCGACGGCGACGTATGGATTCCCGACGGTAGAGACGCTGGCCGGCTACCCGACCATCTCGACCAACTCGATGACTTCCGCCGCGACGGCGATCAGCGCCACCTCCAAAAATCCGGAGCGGGCGATGATGCTGCTCAACGAAATCTGGGGCGACAAGTACCTGCTGAACACCCTGGCTTACGGGGTCGAGGGCAAAAACTATACGGTCAAGTCCGGCACCGTGAAGGACGATAACCCGACGATCGAAGCGACGAGCGGCGCGGATCAGACATGGGCGATCTGGCACAACTGGCTCGGGCCGCTGTGGGACCAGTGGGATTCGAACTGGAACTCCACCGCCGCGCTCCAAGAGATGAAGAAAAACAACGACAACGGCAAGGCGTCGGGCATTCTCGGCTTTATCTTCAACTCGGAGCCCGTCAAAACGGAAATCGCCCAGGTGAGCGCCATCCAGAAGGAATCGAATCCGATTCTGACGACCGGCTCGATGCCCGACTTCGAGAAGTACTACACCGATCTGCAGCAGCGTCTGAACGAGGCGGGCATGGACAAGATCATGGCCGAAGCGCAGAAGCAATTCGATGCATGGAAGGCGGAAAACAGTTAAACCGAAAGTTCGGCAAGGCGGCCCTGCTTCGAGACAGGCGGGCCGCCTTTTTATCAGCGCCAGCCTCTACTAAAACGCAAAGGGGAATCAGTGTTTATGAACCCATTGAGAAACGGATGGACGGCTTTCTGTGCGGCACTGCTTGTATGCGTTTTCTTTTTGGCGGCGGCGCCGCGTTCCGCATCGGCCGATAGCGCGCCGGCGGGGGCCGCTTATTTGGTGGACGAAGATTTTTCGTTTCTCTCCAACCTGGTTCCCGGCGAGAGCCAGCCGTCCGGCTGGGACGTTCGCGCCGCGGGCGGCGCGCTGACGAGCATCTATAACAACACGTTAAAAATCAGCGATGCCAGTACGAAGCTTCCCGTATCGATGAGCCGCAAGTTCGTCGCCCAGAGCGAAGGAACGCTGACGATGGAGTTTCGCTTCAAGCCCTTCAGCGTCATGGGCGGCGTGCATTGGCAACTGCTCGGCGACAATACGCCCGGCGTCAGCATCGCGACCAGCGCCACCGGGAGCAATCTCGTGCTGGAGACGTCTGGCGGCGGTACGGTGACCTTGCAGGCGTATTCGGCCAATGTCGAATATGGCGTCAAGGTGATTGCGAATCTGTCCACGCAAAAGTCGGATGTCTACGTCAACGGTATCCTGCGGGCGAGCGCCCAAAATTTCGTGAGCGCGGTGACTGCGCTGAATCGCTTCCAGCTGACGACGGGCGTGGCTTCTACGGGCGACTTCTACTTTACGCCGCTTCATATCTATAAAGGCTATGCGGTCAACGAAAGGCTGCTGTCAGTCATGCCGGCTTCGGGCAATTTGCCCCAGGATTGGACGGCTGTCCTTAACGGAGGCTCGATCCAGGTCGCCGAGATGCTCAGCGCCCCGAAGCCGGACGTCAACAGCCTGAAGATCGACGCGTCCGCCTCGACCGGCAGCATGTCGCTGGCGAGGAGCTTCGCAGCCATCTCGGGCGATCTGACCGCGGAATACAAAATTTTCATCCCGGTGAAGACCGACGGCCTCGCAGCCGAATTGAGAAGCGGCAGTACGACGGCGCTCAAGCTGTTCACCGCAAGCGGGAACCTGGTTTACGAGGACACGACCGGACAGCCTGTGACGATTTACGAAAATTACAAGGCGAACTTGTGGTACCGCCTTAAAGTGGTCCTGAAGCCGGGCGCGCACAAGGCCGACCTCTACGTCAACGGCAAGCTGCAGAAAGCGGACGTCGATATCGCTTCCGGCATCGCTTCCGTCGACGGCATCCGGTTCTCGACCTCCGCCGCGAACAAGGGCCTGATGTGGCTCGACGATATCCTTGTGTATGCAAATACGACGGAGCCGACGGACTATGTGCCCGCGCCTGCCGCCGTCAGTACCGGCGATCAGCTCGTCGGCGTACAGAGCTGCCCGATGTGGCGGGAGGGGCATCATCTGGGCTGGGACGTGATCAATCCGTTCCCGGACCGGACGCCTTACCTGGGCTTCTACGACGAAGGCAATCCGGAGACGGCGGACTGGGAGATCAAGTGGATGCTCGAGCACGGCATCGACTTCCAGATGTCCTGCTGGTTCAGGCCGATCGGGGGAGAAGGCGCGCCGATCAAGGATTCCTACCTGTCCGATGCGCTCGACGACGGCTACTTTAATGCCAAGTACAGCAATCTGGCCCATTTTGCCATCATGTGGGAGAACCTGAACTCGGCGGCGAAGGACATCGCCGATTTCCGCGACAATCTGGTCCCCTACTGGATTGAATATTATTTCAAGGACCCCCGGTACCTTAAGGTTGACGGCAAGCCGGTGTTCACCATCTACAACTACGATCAATTCATCAAGCTGGCAGGCGGCACCAAAGAGCTAGCAAAGGAATTGATGGACGATCTGCGAGACGCGGCGCGCGATGCCGGCGTCGGCGAGCTAACCATTCTGAACGTGTATAACGGCACGAGCGCCCAGGATCTGCAGAACCGCAAGGCCGCGGGCTTCGACGGCGTCTACGCCTATTCGTGGGGCTCCTTCGGCGGGCATCCCGAATTTCAGAAGCTTAAGCTGACGCTGGAAAACAACGCCGACGTGATGGACGTCATTCCGGGCCTCAGCATGGGCAGGGACGACACCGCCTGGGGGCTGAGCGCGGGCTATTATGCGACCCCGGCCGAATTCAAGTCGCTGGCGCAGTGGACGAAGGACACCTATATTCCGTCGCTGTCGGCAGGCAATCTGGGCAAGAAGCTCGTCATGCTGGACAACTGGAACGAATACGGGGAAGGCCATTTCATCATGCCGGCAGGGCTCGCGGGCTTCGGCTACGTGGATGCGATCCGCGATGTGTTCTCGGGCGTCAGTAGCCATACGGATGCCGTGCCGACCGCAACGCAGAAAGCGCGGATCAACGTGCTGTATCCGGAAGGGCGCGTCGTGCAGAACCGCACCTTGACGCCTCCGGCGATATCGAGCAATTCGGTCGCTTCGTGGGAGTTCAATACGCCCGGCGACAGCGAGGGCTGGAGCGTGCTGAAGCAGATCGACGCGGTGAGCGTAGCGGGAGGCACCTTCACCGGCACCACCAACAACACCGACCCGGGCATTATCTCGGCGGACCATCTGGGGATTAAGGCGGAGGACGCGCCTTATCTCAAGATCCGGATGAAAAACAGCGCGTACGATATCGACGGCAGAGTGTTTTTCACGACGGAGCTGGACGGCGACTGGAACGAGACGAAGGCGATGGGCTTCTACGTAATCCCGCAAGACGACGGGTACACGGATTATTACGTGGAGATGTGGCGGAACAAGAGCTGGACCGGCAATATCCGGCAGATCCGGATCGATCCGATCTCGGCGATCGGCACGATCAGCATCGATTACATCCGTGCGGTCGCCGACGACTCGACGGCCATCAAGCTGTACATCGACGGCAAGCGGAAAAACTTCAGCCAGCCGGCGCTCGTGCAGGACGGCGTCGTCATGGTGCCGATCAAGGACATCTGGCTGCAGCTCGGCGTCAGATCCGAGTGGGACGCGGCCAATCAGAAGTTCATCGCCGTCAAGGGCGGCAGCGTCTACGAATTAACGGTCGGCAGTACGACGGCGCTCAAGGACAATCAGTCCATCACGCTCGAACATGCGCCGGTAAAGCTGGCCAACGGAACGGTGCTCGCGCCGCTCTCTTACCTCAAGCAAGCCTTCGGGGCGACCTTGAAGTGGGATGCGGCCGCGCAGAAAATCCAGATCTATCCGTCGGGCGTCGTCTGGGACTTTGAATTCGGCGACGGCTGGACGGCGAACGGACGCATCGCCGGCGGGCAAGCGCAGGACGGCCGATTCGGCGGCACCTCCCTGGGCGTATCCGGCGGTGTAGAACCATCGGTCGAATCGCCGGATCAGTTGGGGCTGGACGCATCCACGATCAAGCGGGTTCGCGTGCAGCTCGGCAACCAGACGACCGGTTCGCAAGCCAAGCTCTATTATACGACGGATGCTGATCCCGTATGGAATGCGGCCAAGTCGTTCTCGACCTATATCATGCCTGGCGATTCGACCATTCGCGAGTACGTGTTCGATACGACGACGGCAACCGCCTGGACGGGAACGATCAAGCAGATTCGGGTCGTGCCTACGCTGGCGTCCGGCAGCTTCAGCATCGATTCCGTGCAGCTGGATACGGCAACCTCGGTGCCGGTGCTGGGCGCCAACCTTGTCGCGGATCCCGGCATGGAAGGAAGTGCGATTCAGGCGCGCGTGCAGAACGGCGCGCTGGGACTGGACGTCACGCAATCCCACAGCGGCCATCAGTCGCTCAAGGTCGTCAAGGACGGCCGTTACGGCAGCGCGTCCTTCCCGATCACGGTCACGCAAGGCCAGGAATACCATTATTCGGTCTGGGCGAAGCTCGCGAAGGCGCCGACGCTCACCGAACCGCTGCGGCTTTGTTTGCAGTATACGGTTGACGGCAATATCAAGCAGATGATTATTTACACCAGCGCCGGACTCTCCGCCGATCAATGGACGCAGCTGCAGGGCAACTACACGATCGCGGAGACCAGTCCCATTTCCAATGTGCTGCTTTACTTTTATACGGAGATCGACGGCACCAACCACGACTACTATCTCGACGATGTCGAAGCGAGGCTCGTGACCTACTCTTCCAGTCCGGCATGGACCTATGCGACGGGACTGAGCATCAGTCCGACGACGACGATGAACATGGGCGAGACGAAGACGCTCGTCCCGACGTTCCAGCCCTCGAGCAGCGTCAATAACCAAGCGCTGATCTGGAACTCCGACAATCCGGACGTGGCCGTCGTGGACATCAGCGGCACGGTGTTCGCGAAGAAGACGGGAATCGCGAATATTACGGCCAAGGCCATCGACGGCGGATTCACGGCGACGACGGCGGTGACGGTGGCGCTCGGTTCCGGGCAGCCCGCCGGCGCGGTGCTGGGAAGCAATCTCATTCTCAACCCCGACATGGAGGGAGCCGCGATTCCTTCGGGTTATTACGGCTCCAGCGCCAGCGTGGCCTTGACGACATCGGAGCATCGCCTGGGGACGCAGTCTTTGCAGGTGACGAAGCTGAACGACAACAAATATGCGTCGTTCTTCATGCCAACATCGATTGAGCAGGGGAAGACGTATTATTATTCGGCCTGGGCCAAACTGGATGCAGCATCCATGCAGCCTGCACTGTTCCGGATCTGCCTGCAGTACAAGGTGGACGGCGTCGGGAAGCAGATTTATATATTCACCAGCGCGCCGCTGCTCAGGGGGGGCTGGACGCAGGCATCGGGCTTTTGGAAAATTGATGAGCCGGGGACGGTCACCGATGTCCGGGTGTACCTGTATACGGAACAAAGCGGTCCGGTGCAAACCTTCTACGTCGACGATATCGAGGTTCGTCCGGTCATAGCAGACAGTACCCCGCCGGTCACGACGGCAGCGCTGAATCCATCGGCGCCGGACGGTCCCGGCGGCGCATATAACGGCCCGGTTACGCTGACATTGACGGCGACGGACAGCGTATCCAGCGTCGCGCAGACCGTGTACAGCGTCGATAACGGGACGACCTGGACCCCGTACACGGCGCCGCTGGCGTTCGGCAAACAGGGCTCGTATACGATTCTTTACAAGTCGACCGACCTGGCAGGCAATGCCGAGACGCAGCAGAGCGTCAGCTTCAGCCTGGCCGCCACGGTGACCACGGTCTCCCTGAAGGACAGCACGGGTCAGCCGCTCGTCGGCGGCATCGTCAAATATTACGACGGCAGCTGGAAGGACTTGGGGACGACGGACGCCTCGGGGCAGGCGACGAAGGCGCTGCCGGAGCGGAGCTATATTTTCTCCGTGACCTATCTAGGCACGACCAAGCAGTTAACGCAAAATACGGCGACAGGTCCCGCGTCCGTCGTCTTCCAAACGGTAAAGGCGAAGGTGCAACTGAAAGACAGCCAGGACAATCCGCTGAACGGCGCCGTCGCGAAGGTCTATGCCGGAGGCAGCTGGCAGACGATCGGCACGACTGCAGGCGGCGAAGCGACGAAGGAGCTGCTGCCGGGCACGTATACGTTCGGCATTACCTATGACGGCGTGTACAAGGAAAAGAGCCAGAACGTCGGCGACGATCCGGCCGTGGTATTCCAGACGGCGAGCGTCCTCATCCAACTGAAGGATGCCGGCGGCAACCCGGTGAACGGTGGCACGGCCAAGGTGTATGCGGGCGGCAGCTGGCGGACGATCGGCAGCACGGCGGGCGGCGAGATCCGCGTGGAGCTGCTGCCTGGCTCGTATACGTTCGGCATGACGTACGGGACGGCGCTCGCGAACATCGAGAAGGACATCGGGACGGATCCGACCGTCGTGTTCCAGTTGCCTTGATCGCGTGAGGGCGGAGGGTGCTCCCGTCGGACCCTGGCCATGCGCGTCGATCCGCATCGGAGAGCATCCTCTCTTTAGGGAGGAAGATTGCGAATGAGAAGATCGATCATGCTGACAGGAGCTTGGCAATTGGAAGGCGAGGGCATAGACGCGTCGGGAAAGGAAGCAAAAATCGCCATCGGCGCGCAGGTTCCCGGACATGTGCACCAGGATCTGCTCGGGGCGGGTCTGATCGCAGATCCGGGCTATCGCAAGCAGGCGGACGATTGCCAGTGGGTGGAGCATTGGCGGTGGACGTACCGCCGGACGTTCGAGCTCGAGCGATTGGAGCCGGGGCGGCCGCTGCTGGAATTCGAAGGGCTGGATACGTACGCGGAAATCGAGGTGAACGGCGTCCGGGTCGCCCGGACCGACAATATGTTCGTTCGCTATCGCTTCGACGTATCGGGGCTGCTCCGTGCGGGAACGAACGAGCTGGTCGTCCGGTTCCGCACGGTCGCGGAGGGGCTGGCAGGCAAATCGTACGCCGGCCTCGGCGCAGCCTTCACGAGCGAGCGCCTGTTCGTGCGGCGCATGCAGTGCACGTTCGGCTGGGACTGGGTGGGCCGTCTCGTCAGCTATGGCATATGGCGGCCGGTCCGGCTCGTATTCGAGGAGGCCGCGGCGATCGACGACCTCTTTGTTTACACGAAAGCTTTGGACGCGCGAGGCGCGTCCCTTGCCGTCGCGGTCGAGACGACCAGCCGTACGGTAGAGCCGCTGAGGCTGTCGCTTGCGATCGCGGATCCGGCCGGCCGGGTCGTCTGGCAGGCCGAGCGGCGGCTGAACGGCGGCAAGCTGGAGCTGACGGCGGACCTGGCGGAGCCGGAGCTATGGTGGCCCGCAGGTTACGGCGGTCAGCCGCTGTACACGTTCGTCGCGAAGTTGTACGACAAGTCGGGGCTGCTCGACGAGCGCTCGCGCACGTTCGGGATTCGCACGGTGCGCATCGAGCAGCTCGCGGACCGGGAGGGAAGCGCGGAAGAACGGATAACCGCGAAGATTCGCGCGCAAGGAACGACGGGGAAGGAAGCGGGCGACAATCCGGACGACACGGTTTGGGAGGCGAACGGCCAGCGGCCGGGCAGCGGCTTCCGGCTGCTGGTCAACGGCGTTCCCGTTTTTTGCAAGGGGGCCAACTGGGTGCCCTGCGATCCCTTCCCGTCGAGCGTTCCGGACTCGCACTACGCGCATCTGCTCCGGCTCGCCCGCGATGCCGGCATGACGATGCTTCGCTGTTGGGGCGGCGGCATCTACGAGCCCGAGCCGTTCTGGGACGGGTGCGACCGGCTCGGGATCGTCGTCTTTCAGGACTTTATGATGGCATGCGGAACTTATCCCGAGTCGGATCGGGATTGGACGGCATCGCTGACCGCCGAGATCGAAGGCGCGATCCGGGCGCTGCGGAACCACCCGAGTCTCGTCTGGTGGAACGGAGACAACGAGAACGGCATGTTCGCCGGCGAGGAGGATCCGGATTACCCGGGACGGGCCATCGCCGAACGAATCACGGGCCGGCTGTGCGCGGCGCTGGATCCGTCCCGGCCTTTTCAGCCCACGAGTCCTTACGGCGGCAGCACCAACAATTCGTTTACGATCGGCACCGCGCACTATACGGCGGCGTTGTTCGAGATGTTCGACGTTTTCCGCAACACGGATTTACGCGATTACCGGTCCTACTTTGCAGGCTTGCTGAGTCGGTTCTGTCCGGAATTTCCGCTGTTCGGCACGCCGGAGATACATACGCTGCGGCGGATGATGAACGACGAGGATCTGGCCGATCCGACTTATGACATGATCGAATACCACACGAAGAACCACCCGGGCTTGAAAGACTTCTCGCTCTTCCGGGCGCTTCGGACGCTGGCCGACAAGCTTGCCCCGCCCGTCTCGTCGACAGTCGAGCATATCCGGCACATGTCGTTCGTCCAGCGCGAGCTTACCCGTTTGACCGTGGAGGCGTACAGGCGCAACCGGCATTATACGGGCGGTCTCCTGTTCTGGATGTTTAACGATTGTTGGCCGGCGAGCGGCTGGAGTCTGGTCGATTACTACGGTTACCCGAAGGGCGGGTATTACGGATTCCAGAAGGCGGCGCGGCCGGTGATCGCATCGATTGAAAAAAACGCGGAGGCCGGTACGTACGATTGCTGGGTTTGCAGCGACAAGCCCGAGCAGATCCGGGGAACGGGGAGGGTGCGCGTGTTAAACCTTGCCGGCTCGGCCGAAGACGCAGAGGTCTGGTCCAAGGCGTTCGACTTCGCGGTCGGAGCCGAGGCTTCGACCGTCGCGGAGGCGATTCCGGCAGCGGAGCTGGACGCGTTGCTCGACCATGGCCGCGTGCTGGTCATGGAGGTGGCCGGCGGATTCGGCGAGGATCGCTGCGACTACTTCGCCGGACTGCCGGCGGAGATGAAGCTCGCGCCTTCCGGCCTGCGAATCGCTTCCCGGTCAGGCGGGCCGAAGGCCGGCAGCGTGACTGTCACGTCGGACCGGTACGCCAAAGCCGTTCTGCTGCATGGCGCGTTCGTGTTTGCGGACAACTACTTCGATCTGCTGCCGGGGGAGCGCAGAACGATCGAATACCGCAGCCTGGAGGCGGCGCAGGGGACCGAAGCCGGGGACGGGCCGGAGATCGAGCCGGGGAACGAGCGAGGAATCGAGCTGAGCGGCTGGAATTGATCCGGCGCCGGCCCTCGTCCACAGTGCCGATATAGAAGGGGAATCGCGATTGCCAAGCTGGCGCCGGGGCGATGCCGACCCGGCGCTTTTGGCGTTCGGCCGGACGATGGCCAATGCCTCATGACATAGGCGAGCGCCCTCGTATAGTAGGCGACGACGAGAACGGCGGCGACGAACTTCAGCCAGGACAGGCTGCGGCAATCCCGTTTTAGCCGATATAGCCGACACCGGAGCGCTGTTTTTTACCGCTGATAGCCGTTACGATCAAGCCGCCCGCATTGTCACCGGACAAGCGGTAATCATCGCAATCCGGAATCGGAATTTCCGTAAGGTTGCGGTTGTCGCAGTGGACGTAACAGATTTCGAAACGTCGGTGTTGGTCTTCCATGATAAGTCGTTCTCCGCCGAACGAGCAGCGGCGCAGCCGTTCTATGTATTGCTCGAGGCACAGATCCTCCCGCTCCATGAGCTTGGCGTGCGGATCCCCGACGTAGCGGAATGCCACGGCTCGCAAGCGATACCCGTGATGTCTTCCATGCCCGCGCGGTACCGCTGGACAAAGCCGTACCTGGAGGCGAGCCGCTTGAAGGCCAGACAGACGCCGCCGTCCGGAAAATCCGGCGCGATGAAGTCCGGCTTGTCGCCGCTCCACCGGCTCAGACCGACGTCCACGGCGAGTCCGGTCTGATGCTCGCTGCAGCCGGGCCAGGCGACGTAGGCGGCGGTATATTGCGGACTGTTGTCTCTGAGAGACGATTCGTAAATCTCAGTCTGCTCGGCTGCCGTCCGATACCCGCCGCAGTTGCTGAAAATAAGCGTTGTTCCATGGACAACGAACCTCCTTCGCGTTTGCGTACATTTTGGCGACGCGCTCGGTCAGCGCTGTCGTGATCGCTTGTGCCGGGCCGTCGATATGGGCGGCCAGCTCGGCGAAGGAGATGCGCTCGCCGCCCTGGCGACCGATCAGCGTCACCCGGTCTCCAGGCGTGAACGGTCCCGGCAGCCGGAGCATCAGTTGATCCATGGAGATCTTGCCGACGACCTGCGCCCGCTGTCCGCGTACCAATGCGGCGGCGCCCTGCATCCGCTGCGACCAACCGTCCGCGTAGCCGAGCGGGACCGTGCCGATCCATTCGTCCGCGTCGGGCCGATAGGCGTTGTCATAGCCGATATATTCGCCCCGGCGCACGCGCTTGACCTGCATAAGCGTGCTGTGCAGGCTGAGCGCAGGCTTGAGCTCGACGGGCGGCGCCGGACGCGCCGGGTGGAAGCCGTACATCGCGGCGCCGATTCGCACCATGTCGAGCGCCAGGCCGGGAAACCGCAGGGCGGCGGCGCTGCCCGCGCAGTGATAGTGCCTGATGGCGATGCCGCTCGCTTTGCTTCGCTCCATCAGCTTCGCAAACCGGCGGGCTTGCCGCTCCAGGTAAGCCGTATCCACCTGTCCCGCCGTCGCAAAATGTGTATAAAAGCCGTCGACGTCAATATCCGGCGACGCGAGCCAAGGGACGAGCGCGTCCCATTCCGCCATCGTCCGGAAGCCGATCCGACCGAGCCCGGTATCCGCCTTGACGTGAACGCGGAGCTTGCGGCCGGCAAACGAAGCATGCCTCTTTCGCAGCTCCCGGAACCAGTCGGCGCCGGTGACCGTCAATGTCAGATCCCGCGCCAGCGCCAGTTCAACCTGGTCCGGCCGGATCGGCGTCAGGATCAGAATCGGGAGCTCTACGCCACCCGCCCGCAGACGCAGCGCCTCCTCGAGAAATGCCACCCCTAAATAATCAGCTCCCGCTTGCCGCGCCGCTTCGGCAGCTTCGAGATCGCCGTGGCCGTAGCCGTTCGCCTTGACGACGGCCATCAGCTTGACCCCTGCGGGCAGCATGCCGCGGATCGCGCGCAGATTGTCAGCGATGCAGCCGGGATCGATCTCTGCCCACGTTTCCCTCAGCATGTGGCATCCCTCTCATAGCGAATCGACTGTTTGGCCGCGTGCCGGGCGAAGGCGTAATCGATCAGCTTTTCGATCAACTCCGCGTAAGTCGTTCCGTCCGTCCGTTCCCACATGACCGGATACATGCTGGCGGACGTGAAGCCGGGCAGCGCGTTGATCTCGTTCAGATACAGCAGTCCGTCCCGGTCGAGAAAAAAGTCCACGCGGGCGAGTCCCTCGCAGCCGTGCACGCGGTAAGCCTGCAGCGCGAGCGCCCGAACTTGTCGGGTCTGCGCTTCGCTCAGCTCGGCCGGAATGGACATGCGCAGCCGCGGATCCGTATATTTGGACGCGAAGTCGAAAAAGAGGCTGTCGTGGATGAACTCGCCCGGCAGGGAGGCGATCGGCGACTCGTTTCCCATGACCGCCACCTGAATCTCCCTGCCCGGAAGCTCCCGCTCGACGACCAGCTTGGTGTCGTAATGCAGCGCGTCCGTAATGCCGGCCAGCAGCTCGATTCGATCTTCGCAGCGGCTGATGCCGATGCTTGAGCCGAGCGAGGACGGCTTCACGTAACAGGGGTACCCGATCTCGTCCTCCAGCGACGCGAGGCAGCCCGGCTCGTCCGCCAGCCATTGCCCGCGCAGAACGACCTGATGCCGGGTCTGACGGATGCCGGCCTGCGCGAGCACCTGCTTCGACATCGCTTTGTCCAGCGTGAGCGCCGCGGACAGCACGCCGTTGCCGACGTACGGCACATTCAGCATTTCCAGCAGCCCTTGCAGCGTTCCGTCTTCGCCGTAGGAACCGTGCAGCAAGGGCAGGACGACCTTTTTTCCGGGCAGTGCCAGCTTGCGGAGCAGGACGTCGCCGATCGAGGCGGCCGCGTCGTCATATGCCGGCCTCGCGATCAACTGCTCCGCATCGGTTAGGGAACGGTCGAGTGCGTCCTGCGCGCACCAGCGGCCGTCCAGGTCGATATAGATCGGGAACAGCTCAAATTTGGATTCATCGACGGCGCTTAGAACGGTGAGCGCCGTTTTGAGCGAGATCTCATGTTCGACGGACTTGCCGCCGTACACGACGTACAGTTTGGTTTTCATCGGATGGCCTCCGGTTCTGGATTTGGCGTCTTGTCTACAAGATACCCCCCAACGTTTAAAAAGGTTGAAACGAAAGTTTAAGGATTGCTTAAGAATGCTTGAAAACGATCGGCCAAAAGTGTGCCATTCGAATGGCAGAGAAACCTTTCTTTTAAACGTATGTATAAAAATAATTGACGTCCGGTAGGGGCGGACTAGTATGTGTGGGATATTCTATCAATAAATGGGCCTATAATCTTACACGACTATGAATTAAGGCGCCTATTTTCAAAAAAACAACGCAGGAGAGATGATGTATGCGGCAGCGAACCGGTATCGAGAGACGCGTCGGCAAGAAAAGTATATGGAAAAGCGTAGGCTTTACCCTTTTCGTCATCGTGTTCCTATGCGCGGTGCTGCAAGTGCTGTGGCTGGCGCTGGGCGCCGCCGCCCTGACGGGCGCGATCGGCTACTTCGTGATCTGCTATATCGGCAGCCCGATCGCGGCGCTGCGCACGCTCATGCAGCGGGCGGAGCAGGGCGATCTGACCGTGCGCACGGCGTTCCGCCGCACCGACGAGCTGGGCGAGCTGGGCGGCAGCTTCAATCAGATGATGCAGGCGGTGGGACTATTGCTGCGCCGCACGGCGGATTCGTCGGATACGCTGATCGAGACCGGCAAGGAGGTGCTCCAGGTGTCGAAGCAGACCTCCTCCTCCGCGAGCGAGATCGCTCCGGCCACCTCCGATATTGCGAGGGGCTCGGAGACGCTGGCGGGAGAGGCGGAGCGCGGCAGCGACCTCACGCAGACGGTGCGGCGGCGGATGGACGAAGCCGCCGGCCGGAGCCGGGAGATCGCGGCGGCCTCCGAGCAGCTGCGGGAGCGCAGCGCGCGGGGCGTCGACCAGATGCGCGTGCTGAGCCGCCATACGGACGAGAGCAGGGAGCGGCTCGAAGGCTTGGTCGGCAAGGTCGACCGGCTGAGCGAGAGTGCGGCTTCGATGACGGGGCTGCTCGGCATGCTGGAGGAGATCGCCAAGCAGACGAACATCTTGTCGCTGAACGCGGCGATCGAGGCTACGCGGGCAGGGGCTTCGGGCCGCGGCTTCATGGTCGTGGCCGACGAGAATCCGGCGGCTCGCGGAGCGTTCGCGGGAATCGATCGACCAGGCGGGCGGGATCACGTCGTCGATCCTGCGCGAGATCGAAGAGACGGTGGCGTCGTTCGGGGCGCTGTATCCGATCTTCCAGTCGCAGCTGGCTTCGGTCGCCGAAGCCGAGGGCATCTTTACGCATGTTCAACTGGAAATGGAGAAGGTCGCCGGCAAGGCGGGAGATATGACGGAGGCGTTCGGCGCGCTGGAGCAGGCGCAGGCGGTGCTGCAATCGGCGATGGACAGCGTGAGCGCGGTGTCGCAGCAGTCGTCGGCGACTTCGGAGGAGGTCGCTTCGCTCAGCGAAGGGCAGCTGGCCGTCAGCCGGCGGCTCGTGGAGCTGTCCGAGCGGCTGGAGACGCTGTCCGGCACGCTGGCGGCTTCGCTCGGCCGGTTCAAGTACTAACGCGTTGGATTCGGAGAGCTGAGGCGCTGTATAATGGAGAGGTTGGCCGCGGCTCGGGTTCAGGTTCGCCCTGCATGAGCCGCGCCCTGAATATGAACGATAGCGGAGGTAGAGCGCTTCATGAATAACTTCGAATTGTACAACCCCACCAAGCTTGTGTTCGGCAAGGATACGGTCTCCCAGCTCGCCGCACTTGTCAAGCCTTACGGGACGAAGATCCTGCTGGTCTACGGCGGCGGCAGCATTAAGAAATCCGGCTTGTACGACCGCGTGCTGACCGAGCTCGGCTCGATCGGCGCGACGGTGCACGAGCTGCCGGGCGTCGAGCCCAACCCGCGCCTGTCGACCGTACATAAAGGCGTCGACATCGTCCGCACCGAAGGGATCGAGTTCATCCTCGCCGTCGGCGGCGGCAGCGTCATCGACGCGGCCAAGGCGATCGCGGCCGGCGCCAAGTACGCCGGCGATCCGTGGGACTTCACGATCGGCAAGGCGAAGATCGAGGATGCGCTGCCGCTCGGCACGGTGCTGACGCTGGCGGCGACAGGCTCCGAGATGAACGGCAACGCCGTCATCTCCAACTGGGAGACCAAGCAGAAGCGGGGGCTCGGCAGCAAGCTGGTGTACCCGCGCTTCTCGATTCTCGATCCGCAGTTGACCTACACGGTGCCGCGCGATCAGACGGTGAACGGCATCGTCGACATCATGTCGCATGTGTTCGAGCAGTACTTCACGCTGACGGACGACGTGCCGCTGCAGTCCCGCTTCGCCGAGTCCGTGCTGCTCACGGTCATCGAGAACGGGGAGAAGGCGCTGGCCGATCCCGAGAACTACGACGCTCGCGCGAATCTGCTGCTCGCCGGCACCTTTGCGCTCAACGGCACGCTCCCGAACGGCGTCGTGACCGACTGGGCCACGCACGGCATCGAGCATGAGGTCAGCGCGATTTATGACATTGCGCACGGCGCCGGCCTGTCGATTATTTTCCCGAACTGGATGAAATATGTCTACGGCGCTAAGCCCGCGCGATTCGCGCAGTATGCGACCCGCGTCTGGGGCATCGATGCTGCGGGCAAGTCCGAGGACGAGCTGGCGCTCGCCGGCATCGAGGCGACACGCGCTTACTTCACACGCATCGGCGCGCCGGCTACGTTGGGGGAACTCGGCATCGGCGGGGACCAGTTGGACCGGATGGCCGACGAGGCCGTGCAGTTCGGGCCGATCGGTTCCTTCAAGAAGCTCGGGAAGGCGGACGTCAAGCAAATTCTCGAGATGAGTCTGTAGGAGGGGATCGACATGGCGTTGAAGTGGGACGGCCACACACACACGAAGTTCTGCTATCATGGCAACCCGGCCGAGTCGGGCGAATATGTGGACCGGGCGATCGCGCTCGGTTTCGAGCGGTACACGCTGAGCGAACATCCGCCGCTGCCGGACAGGTACATCGACGATCCGAAACTCATGGCCGAGCTGGCCATGCCGGAGCGCGAGCTGCCGGATTATATGGCGTACGCCGCGGTGGTCAAGGCGCAGTACGAGGGCCGGATCGAGGTGGCCGTCGGCCTGGAGATGGACTATCTGCCCGGCATGACGGATTACTCGGACCGGCTGCTCGCCCCGTGGCTGGAGAAGCTGGAGGACATCGTCGTGTCCGTGCACTACTTGCCCGGCAAGGGCGGCATGCGCTGCATCGACTTCACGCCTGACGACTTCGCGGATGCGTTCCTGTCGCATTACGGCTCGATCGACAGCGTCGTGGACGCGTACTTCGACGCCGTGGAGGGCGCGATCGATTGGGCGGCGACGCTGCCCCGGTCGATCCGCAGACGGATCGGCCACATCAACTTGATCCGCAAGTTCCAGCAGGCGCTGCCTCCGATGAACGACGCGCGTATTCGCGCCCGGCTCGAGGCGCTCTTGCCCAGGCTGAAGGCCGCCGGGATCGGACTCGACGTGAACGTGGCGGGCTTCCGCAAGCCGACCTGCGGGGAAGCCTATGTGCCGGAATGGCTCATGGCGCGCTGCCTGGCTGAAGGGCTCGAGCTGGTCTACGGCTCGGACGCGCACAAGCCGGCCGAGGTCGGGGCGGATTGGGAATGGTTCGAGCGGGCGATGACGAGCGGAGCCGGCGACGAATCGAAATAATACGAAGAGGAGATGCGAATTCCCTATGGGCGCATCTCCTTCTTTTTTGTGTTTTTCCGGTATACAACAGGGGAGCGTAAACTCAGTGTAAAATACAGTGACGTTTTGTGATAATTTCAG
Organism: Cohnella sp. 56; assembly: GCF_037963805.1. Classification (NCBI taxonomy): domain Bacteria; kingdom Bacillati; phylum Bacillota; class Bacilli; order Caryophanales; family Paenibacillaceae; genus Cohnella; species Cohnella sp. 56. Next base: position 120,017 of record NZ_JAZDQE010000018.1, read on the forward strand.
CCGTTCATGCTTTTCTCTTATTTACAAGGCTGTACCTATAAACTATATTGAAGATAGAATCACATATGTAATATTTGTGAATTTACATTTGTTCATTCTTGGAAATTAGGTTTACTTAAAGAATCAACCGATGATGGACAGCAGCGAGAAAGGGGAGTTGCCGTGGCCGCCCACTTATCCCCCCAAAAATAAAACCGCTATCCGATGGCTTTTGGCGAGGCGCTCGGATAAACGGTTCGTCGACCCCCAGTGGAACAGGGTTCTTTCCTATTCCCTGAAAGTCTTTTTCAATTTACCATATTCTAGGGATTCAATGCAAACCTCGCCCCCTTGAACTTGTCATACTTAATCGAACCATTTCAGGAGGTCTCTAATGACCGGCAGAATTAGAAATTTTAAGAAGTTGCCCGCTGCAGCGATGGCATTCATCCTGCTGTTCTCGCTGCTGGCTCAAACGGTCGGCATTCAGCGGGCGGCGGCGGCGGGGCCAGCGACGATTGCAGCTTGGACCTTTTCGGCCACCGGAACGAATTTTAACGCAACTTCAGGCGCCCAGCCTACCGGAGCAGAATTGACTTTAAGCGGGGCCAGGAGCGCGACATTCTCGTCAGGCGACAAGTCCGTTTATGCAACCAATTGGTCGACTGGTACCTATTGGCAGGCAACCGTCAATACGACCGGTTACAAAAGCATTTCGGTTGCTGCAAAGCAGTATGGGTCCAATTCCGGTCCCAAGGATTTTTCCCTTCAATTTAGCACGGACAATGGCACGACTTTTACGAATTTTCCTTCGTATTCCATATCTGCCAGCAGCGCCTTATATACCCACGACTTGAGCTCCGACGCAGATAATAAAGGTCTGCTCATTATCAGATGGGTCAATACGTCGGGGACATCTGTCAATAATGGTTCGACGGGAACCGGCGGGACGAGCAGGATGGCTGACATCGTCATCACCGGCACCCCGATCTCCGAAGGCGGGGGCGGCACGCCAACCGAGACGACGACTGCGCCAGTCGCGGGCAAGCTCTCGCTCTCCGAGGATCTCAAGACGATTACCGGCGATAAGGGCGCGGTATCCGTCCATGCTTCGGTCTACGCCTATTCCGACGCGGCGGCGCCGATCGGATCGACCGTAGCCGACGACAATGGCGCGTTCACCTTGACGGTGGACAATCCGTCCGGCAAGGCATCCTTACTCGTCTCCGCTATCGAAGCAGGCAAGGCGGAGAGCGCCAGAGTCAGTGTAGCGGCTCCGGTCACCGCGGCGCCTGTGGCGAGCAAAATTACTTATACAGACTATAAGACGGTGACCGGGCTTGCGGGCGCGGCCGCGGCCAGCTCATCGGTCTTTGCTTACTTGGCTGACGGCACGACGCTGGCGGGCCAGACGACGGCGGCTTCCGACGGTTCCTTCAGTCTAGGCTTCACCCCTGCGCTTACGGCCGAGAAGCTGCTGATCTCGGCGAAGTCGACGGGCAAGCTTGTCAGCTCTGCAATTACCGTCAACCGTACCAGCTCGACTTCGACGATGGTTAACGCCGGCGACGTCGTGTTCAGCCAGGTCATGGTGAACGGCGGCGGTGCGGGCATTTTCAAAAACCGGTTCTTCGAATTGTATAACCGCACGGACAATGATATCGATCTGTCGGGTTGGGTCGTGGCGTATTCCTCGTCCGGCACTTCCAGCTTCTCCGCGAGCAGCAACCAGCTGCCGATCAGCGGCGTGATCAAGGCACATAGCTACTTCCTGGTGCTGGGCTCGACTTCGACCAGCACGACGTCTCCGGCGCTGCCGGTCGAGGCCGATTCGACGAATACGACGACGCTCAATACCTCTGGCGCAAGCTCGGCAGGAACAGGCGGCGTCATCGGCTTGATCCAGAAGAGCGGCGTCGCCGTATCCAGCCCGACGGACACCAACCTCGTCGACCTGCTTGCCTACGGCAACGCGGATTCCGTATTCGCAGGCAAGACGATGTACTGGGGGGCGCCGTTCGTCGCGACGGACATCGCGACGGGCGTCATCATCCGCAAGACGGCGGATTGCATGGATCCGCGCGCGGCATTCGGTACGGCAGGGATCTGCTACACGAAGGATTCCTCCAAGGACTTCACGACCTGGGTGCCGAAGGCGGCGGCCAATCCAATCGAGATCGTCGTTAAAAACAGCACATACAAAAGCGTGCCGGCCGCCGACAAGATCCTCTTCGACGGCACGACCGGCGTAACGGGTGCAGCAGGCGCGGCGATCGCCAAATCGGCCGTTCGCGTGTATACGCTCGGCACCGGCGGCTTGTCGTTGGCGGGTTCGACGACGGCGGGTGCGGACGGCGCGTTCAGCTTGAACATCGCCAATTCGTCCGGCGACAAGAGCGTGTATGTGACGCATACGTACGCAAACGTCGAGAGCGCTTATGCGCGTGTGAACGCAGCCGGCTATTCGCCTGCGGCATTGACGACGGCAGCGGATGCCAAGGTTAGCGACAGCCGCGGCTTGAGCGTTCATGCGGGCGAGTCCGCCGAAGTGACGGGCGTCGTCACGACGGGCAACGGCGCGCTGGGCGCCAACCCTACGCACTTCTACATTCAGGATGCCACAGGCGGGGTGAATGTCATCGGCACTGCCGCTCCTTCGCTGCCGATCGCTCCGGGCATGAAGATCAAGGCGACCGGCAAGCTCGTATTTGCCGGCGGCACCGTCCAACTGCTGGCGGACAATTTCCTCGATCTGGGGACAGACGCCCTTCCGGCGGCGGCGACCGTGACTGCGGCGCAGATGAACGCGGCCGCGACGGCCGAGCCGCTCGAGGGCAAGCTGGTGTCGCTGAAGGGAAAAGTGACGAACATTCCCACGTCGGATGCGGACGTTAGCCTGACCGTGACAGACGCGGCCGGCAATACGGCCGTCGTTCAGCTGCTCAAGTCCACGGGAATTCCCGCGACTGCCGTCACGCTGAACGAGACCTTTACGTTTACGGGCATTTTGTCTCAATCCGATCTGGTCTCGCCTTACGATAGCGGCTACAAGCTGCTGCCCCGGAGCGAAGCGGACATCTTGGGGGAACTGCAGCTGTCCTATACGCCGCCGGCCAAGCTCTACACCAAGATGGATCTCTCCTTCGAAGCGATGGCGAAGTTCGCCGACTCGGTCACGCTGTTCTACAAGGGAGCCGTCGGGGATGCATACGTGTCCGTTGACTTCGCGTCGGCGGATCACTTGAACTACAACGGCAAGATCGCGTTGGCGGACGTACCCGTCACCGGCAAGCTTTACTACTATATCAAGGCCATTGCCGGATCGGACAGCGTGACTTCCGCTTCGGCGGCCGAGCCCTACATCGTCGACATCGTCGATGACGTCGACGGTCCGGCGGTGACCAGCCTGAAGCCTGCCGAAGGCGAAAAGATCGAGACGCAGCATCCCGTCATCTCGGCAAGCTATTCGGATCCGAACGGGGTCGCCGTCAATTCCGTCCGTCTGAAAATCGACGCCACCGACTTCACGTCATCGGCCGACGTCAAGCCGTCCAGCGTCGAGCTGAAGCTGACGACCGAACAAGACCTTGCGATCGGCAGCCACACGGCAACCTTGACGCTCAAAGACAGCCTGGGCAATGAGACGATCAAGTCCTGGACCTTTACGATTCAAGAGCGGTTCACGGGCGGCAATCATTATTACGGCACGACGCACAACCATACGAACATCTCCCACGATGCGGCGGGCACTCCGCAGCAAGCCGTGGCGGATGCGAAGTATTACGGCTACGATTGGTTTGCCTTCTCCGATCACTCGCACGATATCGACGCGTCGATCCGGGGGACGGACGCCGATACGGCTTCGCACGGCGGCATGCCGGAGCGCAAGGGCGGCTCCGACTGGGCGCTGACGAAGTCGATCGCGCAGAGCAATACGAAGGACGGCGAATTCGTCGTCTTCCCGGCGTTCGAGATGACCTCGACGACCTGGGGCCACTCCAACGTGTTCGGTACGGAAAATTTCATCGACCGCGTACAGGACGGCGCCAAGTATCAGAACCTGAATCAGTATTACGCGTGGGTGCTGACGTACGACGACGTCGTCGCGCAGTTCAACCATGCGAATGCGCCGACGGGGGCGTTTAACAGCTTCCTTCCTTATGACAAGAGCGTGGACAAGCTGTTCACCATGTTCGAGGTCGGCAACGGTTCGGGCAAATACTCCTATACGAACGAAGAGGACATCTACTTCAGCGCGCTCGACAAGGGCTGGCATATCGCGCCGACCTACGGCGAGGACAACCATGATGCGACGTGGGGCAAGACGAAGCGGCGCACAGTCATCGTCGCTAAGGATCTGACGATGGACTCGCTAATGGACGCCATGCAGAAAATGCGCGTTTACATGACAGAGGATCCGAACGCCAAGCTGGACGCGACGGCGAACGGCTGGTATATGGGTTCGACGGTGGACAGCAAGACGTTGTCGTTCGACATTAACGGCAGCGACGACGTGAAGGAAGATAAGTCCGATCCGCATTATGCGTATCTGACGACTACGAGCAACGACAATGTTGCGAAGGTCGATCTGCTGACCAACGGCGGCACGATCGTCGATACGTACACGCCGTCCTCGGCCTCGACTTCGTTCAACTGGAAGCCGAGCGTGACGGTGGCCGGCGGGCAGCAATGGTTCGTCGTCCGTGTGACGCAAGCGGACGGAGACCGGATCTACTCCGCGCCGTTCTGGTCCGAGGAAGTGCCGGTCGCGGTCAAGGTGAGCAATGTTGAAGCGGCGGATGGCGCGATCGTCGGCGGCAACGCAGCCACATTGAATGCGGTCATCAGCAATCAAGGCACTGAGGACGTGTCGGGTATCACGGCATCCTTCTATGTGGACAAGCAGGACGCGGAGCACTTGATCGGAACCGCATCGATCGCAGCCTTGGCCAGCAGCCAATCGACGACTGCCAGCGTCGTCTGGACGTCGCCTCCTGTAGGCGATCACAAGTTGATCGTCACGCTGAAGACGGCGGACCAGGATCTGAATACGTACGAGAAGGCGTTGTCTATCAAGGCGCCGCTCGGGAAGACGATTCTGATCGATGCCTCCAAGAGCAACGAGAACACGACCAAGGACTCGGGAACCTATAAAGACAACCTGAAGTCCTTCACGAAGCAGATGAGGCTGGAAGGCTACACCGTAGCGGAAAATGCGAACGCGATTACGAGCGCCGCGCTGAACGGCGTATCGATATTGTACATTTCGCATCCATCGTCGGCGTATGCCGCGGCGGAGATTGACGCGATCAAGGCATTCGTCGCCGCGGGCGGCTCGCTGTGGCTCGCGGAGAAGAGCAATTTCGGCGGCTCCAATCAGAATCTGAATCCGATCCTGAGCGCGATCGGCTCGTCGATTCTAATCAACAACGACGGCATTGCGGACGAGACGGCTTACGGTAATTTCTGGGGCACGCCGCTCTCGTCGAACTATTCGGTACGTCTGCATCCGAAGCCGGTAGCGACTTATGTGACCGACTTCGCGTCGACGCTCGAATATTACAGCGGCGCGAGCTTGGCCAAAAATGACGGCTCGGGCAACAAGGTGCCGCTGACGGACGGCGGCAGTGCCACGATTCTGGCGTGGGGCAACGATTCGACGTTCCAAATCTCGGCACAGATGAAGCCGGATACCGCGACCTACCTCGTCTCGACATCGCCGGCCCCCTCGAACCTGACCGGCGGTGCGGCGATACCGGCCGTGGCGAGCGAGCAGGTCGGCGCAGGACGCGTCATCGTGTCCGGCATGAACATTTTCAACGACAAGCAGATGGATGAGAGCTACAACGAGAAGGGCAACGATGAGCTTGCCATGAACGCGATGAATTGGCTGGCACACCGGGAGACCGTCGTGACTTCGATTGGCGACGCCCGCAAGCTGGCCGAAGGCACGCATGTCGTCGTTCAAGGCACCGTCACCAGCGCGGCGGGCGTATTCTTCGACGCCTTCTACCTGGAGGACGGCACCGGCGGCATCATGGCGTTCAACGAAGTGCCGGAAAATGCACTGAAGCTGGGAGATGTCGTCAGAGTATACGGGCATATCAGCTTGTTCGAGAACAATCTCGAGCTGGAATTCGACGGATTCGACAAGAGTGTCGTCAAGGTAAGCGCGGGTGCGCCGAGGAATCCGATCGAGGTGACGACCGCCGCATCCGTCTTGCCCGAGAACCAAGGCCGACTGGTGAAGGTCTCCGGCAAGGTGACCGGAATTCCGGATGATACGTCCTACGTGATCGATGACGGATCGGGCCCCGTGCTTGTATTCGCGGACGGCTACATCATCAACCAGAGCGGACCGATCCCGGTACTGCAGATCGGCGAAAAGCTCGAAGCGGTCGGCATGTCCGGCGGCTACTCGGGCGGTATGCGGATTCGAGTTCGGAATACGGCTGAACTGAAAAAGATCGAAGCGACCGCGGCGGAAATCGCAGGCGGTATTGCGGACATCGCGGCACCGGAGAAGGATGCGACGCAACTGACGCTGCCAAGCATGCCAAGCGGCTTCACGGTGGCGATCAAGAGCAGCAGCAACGAAGCGGTCATCGGATTGGACGGCAAGATCGTGCCTCCGGCGGCTGATGCGACGGTGAAGCTGGTGCTGACAGTCACCCGCACGTCGGATGCCTCCGTGGCGGATACGG
>NZ_JAZDQE010000019.1:0-124382 GCF_037963805.1 Cohnella sp. 56
GCCTACGTGTTACTCACCCGTCCGCCGCTAACCAAGTTCAGAAGCAAGCTCCCAAACAAGATCCGCTCGACTTGCATGTATTAGGCACGCCGCCAGCGTTCGTCCTGAGCCAGGATCAAACTCTCCAAATTGGTTTGTTTGACTTGCTCATTTCATTGCTGGTATAACTTTTGCTTCCACCCCGAAAGGCTTCAGCGTCCGTTTGTTTTAACGCTCGATGTTCAGTTTTCAAGGAGCAATCTTGTCTTCGCTTTTGGCCTCTTGCTCGGCGGCCTCTCAGCGGCGACTTGAATAATATATCACAACAGCCCATTTCGATGCAAGCACTTTTTTTAAACGCTCGACATTTTCTTTTTTTGCTGTCGTTGCCGTTATCCTTCTGTCGAAGGCGGCGAGAACTAATTTATCACAGATGGACAAGCTTCGTCAACAGATAATTTCGATTTATTTTGCAGGTCCGTTTAATGCCATTGTATCGTCTGGATGCCTTCATGAAGCGTAGCCAGATGCATCCGTCCCCCGTGCAAGTCCAAGTCGGTCGTTGGACAGCCGAGCGTCACGGACAGCAGCGCCAGTTGCCCGCGAAGAGTCGCCGCACGATACAGCCCGCGATCCGTACAGAAGTATAAGCTGTGATGCTGCTGGACGGCGTTGAATACAAAAATCCCCGACAGATCGAACCGATCGAAGCCCCCTTCTCGATTGCTTCGGACGATTTTGCCTTTGTCCGTGATTCCCAGCAATGCGCCTTCATATGCGGCCAGTCTGACAATCGCCGCTCCGAGCGTGAACTGTTCCCACGCGCAGGTCAGCCGGTCATACATCGCGATCCCCCACGGCAGCGCCAGATAAATGAACTGGGGCGTAACATAAAAGTCATAGACCGCGTTTTGAGCGGATGCGATATTTTTCCAGCCTTTGGCGGTATTGCACCATAATCCATGCTCCGTAGCCGCAAATCCGATCTGCCCCAGCTCCCTGTAGGCGTAGCAAACGATGGGCAGCTTCATATCCTTCCATTGGCTGCCCTTCATCTCGTATAGCCCCAGATCGGTGCACGCGAACATTTTCCCTCTGTCGATTCCCTCGCATAGACGATTGACGTGCACATTGGACGGCAAGCCATGAATCCACGATTCCCATCCGCCCTCGTCGTCGGATCTCCATATCCCGCGCCCCGCCGGCGACGTCAATATACGCTGATCCTCCAGCGCCCGTACGCTGGAGTGGTGAAAAAGCAAGCTTTCGGTCCGCGCTTGTCGGTTAGACATGCATGTGCACCTCACATACGATAATGATAATCGTTATCAACAATAATTGATTATATCCTTGTTGTTGCTCGCCCGCAACTTCTCCCTAATAAAAAGAGAAGCCCCGCATTCGGGAGCTTCTCACGTTGTATGCTTAACCGGCTTGCCCGTGCTTCAATCGACATTCGCAGCCGTATAACTCAGATCCATAAGATGCAGCCCCGTCTTTCGTATCGGCTTCTTAACTTCTGTCGCATATCCGCGATGCGCAAGCTTGCGCAGGAGCGCCGACAATTCAATCTGCAATCCGGCGAGATCGGGATGCTGCTGCAGCTCGGACAAGCTCCATGGCTCGGACCGGCTCTGCAGGATGCGCAGAAGCAGCGTCGCGGAAGACTTCATCTTGGTCAACACGGCGAACTCAACTGCCAGAATGACCAAGCTCACCCTCTGCTCCATCGTCTCGCGGCTTGACGTCAGCTCATCGTACAGCTTGAAGATGCCTGGGTTGACGCGTCTCATCTGCTCCCACACGTTGGACTGGGGCTGCTGTATTTCTTCTATTATCGCAATATGGGCCCAATGGTTGAGGGCAGCCAATATATTCGTAAAGGCATCCATAACGAGATGATCTTTTAAATGACGCTTCGCAAGCAAATAAGTGCGCAGGAAACGCGAATACTCACGAAGAAGCCGTCTCTCGCGGATAAGCGCCGGCCAGCGCTCAAGCCTGGATCTGGTGCTGGCGAGATAGCCGTCCCGGTCCAGCAGCGCTTCGCCCAGGGTCATCCATTGCAGCAGGGCTTGCCCATGATCGTCTTCGGTCATCCAGGCATCCAGGCGAGCGGGTGTCGACCTTCGTACGAGAATGGTCATATCGCTCCACTGCCAATGCTCCTCCAGCGCCTTCCCCTCGATCGATTGCTCGTCGTAGAGCGCCAGAATCAGACGGTCCACCCCATCGATCAAGGTCGGGGAACCCTCCTGATTCTTGACGAGCAACAGAGCGATCAGATGCTCGTCGGAGCCGAACAAGGCCGTATAAAATAGATTCGTGTCTTCGAGACGCTTCATAAAGTTCACCACCCTAAGACAGGCAATCAGTGGTCTGCCCGCCGTTTGTAGGATATAATGAGATATCTCTGTTCGAGGTTCGTTCATCCAATTTAATTCTACGCCGGGTTCAGGTTTCCTGCCGCCGGGCGAATTAAGATCATGGGGGCATTGTAGGGAATGAAAATGAAGGCCAGCAAAATATCGACGATGCGCACTTGGGGCTTGCTGCTGGTGCTGGGCGGCATGGGATTGATGGTGCTCGGGACAAGCGGCATCATCCTGTTCGGCGAGGTTGGCAAGATCATCGCCGCCGTATTCATGGTGATCGGGATTCTCACCTGCGGGGCGAGCATGTTCATCTACTTCTGGGTGGGCATGCTGTCAACCAGCGCACCCGTCATCGAATGTCCGGAATGCGGCAAGCGGACCAAGATGCTCGGCAAAACGGACAGGTGCATGTACTGTCATACGATCCTCACCTGGGATCCTGCCGAAGCGACGAACACCGCAGCAGCAGCCAAGGACTCGGATACACCAGCAACGACGACTTCATAACGACAAGGGCGCCTGTACCGCTGATCGCGGCAGGCGCCCTTTTCTTATTTACGGATAGCTCTGCAGCGCCTTGTCCAGCACGCTCCATATGTCTGCGGATGCAAAGGTTCTGTTCCAGGTAGCCGCGCCGGCGAGCTTGTACTTCTTGACCAGCTGAACGCGCGCTTTGATCGAATAATCGTTCTCGAGCCATATTCGCTGCAGCGCGCCGTCCTCCACGAACTCGGCATAGTACTGGCCGGTCTCTTCGGAAAGAACAGGTTTAATTTCTTTTTCCTTGACGAGCTTGGCGACCGCGTCCATGCCGATTGCTTTGGACGAGACGACCGTCTTGCCTTTGTCGTCCGTCTTCTCCGTCCACACTCTCGCATAGAACGGCATTCCCAATATCAATTGATCCGGACGCACGCCGTCTTCCTTAATAATTTTGGCAAGAGAGCTCTCCGTCCACGGCAGCGAGGCGACCGATCCCGATGTAGGGCTCGTAGCCCAATGCTCGTCGTACGCCATCAGAATGAGATAGTCTACACCCTGGGCGAGGCGACCGCGATCCAGATAGGCGGACCACATCTCGCTGTTCGACTTCGGCGTGACGTCGATCGACACCGACGCCCGTTGCTCATGCATGAGCGGCGTCAGTTCTCTGACGAATTGAATGAGATTGTCCTTATCCTTCGTATATACGTTCTCAAAGTCAAGGTTAATGCCTTGCAGCCTGAACGTCCGTACGTAAGCGATCAGCTGCTGGATCATGCGGTTGCGGGACTCATAGGATGAGAGCGCTTCGTGCGTACGGTCCGGCTCAAAAGAATTGTTGAACATGGCCCATACTTGCATGCCCTTGCCCCTGGCCCAGGACGAATATGCCGCATCCGCCTTGCTCTGGATGTTGCCCTGTCCGTCCTTCAAGGAGAACCATGACGGACTGACGACGTTGACGCCCGTCCATTCGCCGATCTTGGCAGGATCGGGCTGGACGCTATAGATCGCATCCCACGTAAGATTGATCCGCTTGCCGGTTACTTTCCAAGGGACGTAGGGCTCGTCCTGCTCTTCGATCGCGCCGGAAGGCGTCTCTTCGATGCCGCGCAGCGAGACATCCCGCTTGCTCATATAACCTAAAAAACCCGCGGCCGTCTGAACCTTGTACCAGCCGTTCTCTTCCGCCCACACGATCAGCGTGTCGCCCGCCTTCAGATCCTGCACGATCGGATGCGACTTGCCTGTTCCGCTGCGCAACTGCGCGCCCTTTTTGTTCGCTGCCGGCACCTCGGCCTTCTGAATCGCCAGACCCGGCTCCGTCAAACTGACGATGCCGGTCGTCTCGGCCGTCTCGGCGTTCAGCCCGAACAGCTGCCGGAGCGGCGCGAGCGGCAAATAAAGCGTGCCGTCGTCCGCCTTCTTGGCGCCGAAGCTCAGGCTGAAGGGCTTGCTGTTGAGCGTCGCGCTCAGTTCTCCGGTCTTGAAGTGAAGAACGCGCGTATCCGAAGTCATGATGATCGACTCGGTCTTGGCCTCATAACGCAAGCCGTCTCCGAACAACTCCTTGGCGAGCGGCATCGGAATCCACAGACCTTCGCCTTCCCCGATCGCATAATCGCCCGTCCACGCTCCATTGTTCATGATCGGATGTGCCTTGGCCATGTATTCAGGCGTCTCATGCGCACGATTCGGCTGCGAAGACCACCATGCAAATACCGCCGCCGCGGCCGAGAGGCAAAATAAAATCAATAGTCCAATGTAAGGCGCCAGTCTCCTGCGCCGTCTGACGCGTCCGCTCATCGTCGTCTGCAATCTCTCACACTCCTGTTTCTAGTCTATTTAAGGACGAGGCAACCGCAAGCGAGGTTTCACCCAAAATGATCCATAAAACAAATGCGCCGGGTTCGCCGGCGCAAGCATCGTATTGTATTCATAATCGTCGTACCATGATGCTCGCTTAAGACGTAAGCCCGCGGCAGGTCGGACACAATCCGTATATCTCCATCCGATGACCCTGTACGAGAAAACCCGTACGGTCTGCCGCTGCACGCTCTACCTCGCGCACGGGCTCGTGGTCGAAGTCGACCATCGAACCGCAGCTGGTGCATATCGCATGGTAATGATCCGACAGATCGGCGTCGAATCTGCTCGAGTCGTCCCCGTAGGTCAGCTCGCGGATCAGTCCGGCATCGACGAACAGCTTCAAATTATTATATACGGTAGCCACGCTCAGGCTCGGATAGGCGGGCGACAATGACTTGAAAATATCATCGGCAGTCGGGTGTGACCTGGACTCCATCAAATACTTCAAAATGGCGTAACGCTGCGGCGTCATCCGGACGCCTCCGGACTTGAGCTGGTCCACGGCATGATAGATCCGGGTGTCCATGCTCCTCACAGCCTTTCCTTCGGGTTAAATTATATTTTATAGCCATAAATTTAAAAATGTCAAATCCAAATCCTATAAAATAAAAGCATCCTCTTAAACAACGAGTGTCTAAAAGGATGCTTGTCGCGCTTCATATGCGATCAGGACTTGCCCTGCTGTCCCCGATTCTCCCAGAGCCAGAGCGCCACGCCCGCAACGATCAGCACGAAGGCGCCGATCATCGCGCCGGCCGAATGGAACAGCCAGCGAATGTTGGAGGAGCCGAGCAGAATCACGGCCCCGGCCGCCAGCAGTACGACGCTGAGCGCGGGAAACGTCCGCGAGTCGCCTTCGCTGCGGGCAGAACGCCCGTCCCAGCCGTACGGTCCGCGGTACAGGTAGCCGCCGGTGGCGATGCGCTCGTTCACGATATCCGTGCTCTGCAGCGTATCGAACAGGTTGTAAAGATAGATGATCGGCAGCAGCAGACTGACGAGCACGACGGTCAGCACATTGCCGTCCATCTCCTGCACGACAAATACGATGCCGCATATGTTGAGCGCGATCATCAGCATCAGCATGACGCCTTTGCCCATCAGCCCTAAGTACATGTAGCCGGTGCCGGGGAAAATAAACGAAAGGAAGCCCGCGAGCAGCTTGCTTTTCTTTTTGCGGACGGCACCCGCGGCTTGCGGGTCATAACCGGGCGGATAGGGCAACGTCCCTGCATCCGACCAGACGGTCTCTCCCGGCGCAGATGCGACCGAGGCGTCATGCGGCTGGCGCGCCCGCTCCTCGTACGGCTCGTTACTCATCGTTACATCCCTCGACTCTCATTTGTTATAGGTTCGTTGTTCACTCGGCGGATACCGAGGCGATTCCCTCCAGCTTGCGAAGCTGCTCGGCCAAGGCCACCGCCTGCAGCGGCTCGGCGAGCCTGATCGTCAGACGCATCCGCAGTCCGTCCGATCCGATCTTCATGGCGACGTACTCATCGAACTGGACTTTGATCAGCTTGGCGTCTCTCGTCTCCAGCAGCATGCGGATCGGCTCCATCAGCTCCTGTCCCGCCGCCGCAATCACGGTGAATACGAATTCTCTCGGATGCGCGACGTACCTCTTCTCGACGACATTAAGTCCCCACAGCACCGCGAGCGCCAGAAAAACGGAGAAAGCCGCCCCCAGATAGAAGCCTGCGCCAACCGCCAGTCCGATCGCCATCACGACCCAGAGCGAGGCCGCCGTCGTCAGCCCTTTGATCGATTTGCCCGTAAAAAGAATTGTGCCGGCGCCGAGGAAGCCGATGCCCGTAATCGCCTGGGCGGCCAGCCGGGCCGGGTCCCGGTTGACGCCGGTCTGACCCACGAACTCCGAGAAGCCGTAGATGGATAACACCATAATCAAGCAGGAACCGAGGCTCACGAGCGTATGCGTCTTCAGGCCGGCGGCGTGGTTCTTGCGCTCCCGCTCATAGCCGATCAGCGCGCCGAGCAGCACGGACAGCAAGAGGCGAAGCATGAGATGCCAGTCATCGATAACCCATGGATTGTCCAAGTCGGTATCACGCCTTATAAGTTACATTATAGTGGTCAATCGCATGCGGCAAAACGGCTTCCCGTCGGGGCAAGGAACCCGACTTAAGTCCTGGCCGGTCGCCGCATCGTGATCATCGTAATATCATCGCGCGGCTTGAACGACGCTTCGGACTGGAAGCCGAAGCGTTCATACAACGCGATCGCCGGACGGTTGCGCGCTTCGGCCGTCACTTCCCATGACGCAGCATCCGGCCACTGCGCGAGCAGATGCCCGATCAGCGCCGTCGCGACGCCTTCCCGGAAATGCTCGGGATGAACCATCATCCTGCTGATGACGGCTGTGCCGTCGTCAGCCCGCTCCGCCGCGATCGCGCCGATCAGCTCGCCGTCGTCGTCCCGGCAGCCCCAGAACGTCTCGTCGGCCGCCTGGAGCGAGGCAATCGTGTCATGCAGCGGGGGCAGATCGGGCACCCCGATCAGCTCCGCCTCGATCCGGTAGGCGGCGTGCTGCAGCCGCCACACATCGCCGGCATTCTCCTCGCTGGACAAGTCCAGCTTATGTACCGTTGGCATCTTCAGGACCGCGCTCCTCCAAAAAGAGACGGCTTCCCTATGGTCAGGTATGCCGCCTCTAGCCATTCTTATGAGTTTTTAAGTCGATCCATGAGCAATTTGTTGACCAGACCCGGGTTCGCCTTGCCCTTGGTCTCCTTCATAATCTGTCCGACAAGGAAGCCGATCGCCTTGTCCTTGCCGCCGCGATAGTCCTCGACCGACTGAGGATTGGCCTCTACGATCCGGTCGACGATGGCCAGAATCGCGCCCTCGTCGCTGATCTGCACGAGCCCCTGCTCCTCGACGATCTGCTGCGGCAGCTTGCCGGATTCGAGCATCGCCTTGAACACCGTCTTGGCAATCTTGGAACTGATCGTGCCCTTGGCGATGAGCTGGATCATCTCGCCGAGCCCTTGACCGGTGATCGGCACCTGCTGAATCTCCAGGTTGTTCGCGTTCAGATAGCCGAGCAGATCGCCCATGATCCAGTTGGCCGAAGCCTTGGCATCGTCGGTATACTTGAGCGACTCCTCGAAGAAATCGGCAAGCTTCATCGACGACGTGATGACACCGGCGTCATAGGAAGGCAAGCCGTACTTCTGAGTGTAGCGCGCCTGGCGCGCATCCGGCAGCTCGGGAATCGAGGCGCGTACGCGTTCCTTCCAGGCTTGGTCGATCTGCACCCGCACGAGGTCGGGATCGGGGAAGTAACGATAGTCATGCGCTTCTTCCTTGGAGCGCATGCTGAACGTCTTGCCCTGGGATTCGTCCCAGCGACGCGTCTCCTGGACGACCTTGCCGCCGCTGTCCAGCACGTCGGACTGGCGCATGACCTCGTACTCGAGGCCGCGCTGCACGCCGCGGAACGAATTCATGTTCTTGAGCTCGGTGCGCGTGCCGAACTTCTCCTGGCCCCAGGGGCGGATGCTGACGTTGGCGTCGCAGCGCAGGCTGCCTTCCTCCATCTTGACGTCGGATACATCGCAATATTGCATGATCGCCTTCAGCTTTTCCAGATACGCCTTCGCCTCTTCGGGCGAGCGGATATCCGGCTCGGAGACGATCTCGACGAGCGGCGTGCCGACACGGTTGAGGTCGACGAGCGAGCCGAGGCCGCCGTCCATATGCGTCAGCTTGCCGGCATCCTCCTCGAGATGCAGGCGGGTGATGCCGATGCGCTTGGTCTGGCCGTTCACCTCGATGTCGATCCAGCCGTTCGAGCCGATCGGCTCGTCGTACTGCGAGATTTGATACGCCTTGGGCGAATCGGGATAGAAGTAATTCTTGCGGTCGAACTTGCACCAGTCGGCGATCTCGCAATTGATGGCCATGGCGGCCTTCATCGCGTATTCGACCGCCTGTCGGTTCAGGACGGGCAGCACGCCGGGATGACCGAGACATACCGGGCACGTATGACTGTTCGGCGATGCGCCGAACGAAGTCTCGCAGCCGCAGAAGATCTTGGTCTTCGTGTGCAGCTCCACGTGCACCTCGAGGCCGACGACCGTCTCATATGGGGGGGATACGGTAGACATAAGTGGATGTTCCTCCTATTAGAGCGCCGGGCGCAGCTTGTGGAATTCGGTCTGGCCTTCGAAGGCGTGGGCCGCGCGCAGCACGGTCGACTCGTCGAACGGCTTCCCGATGATCTGCAGGCCGACGGGCAATCCGTCCGCGAGCCCGCACGGCACGCTGATCGCCGGCACGCCGGCAAGGCTCACCGGGATGGTGCAGATGTCGTTGAGATACATCGTGAGCGGATCGCCGACCTGCTCGCCGATGCGGAAGGCCGTCGTCGGCGCCGTCGGTCCGACGATCAGATCGAACCGCTCGAACGCCTGATCGAAGTCGCGCTTGATGAGCGTGCGGACCTGCTGTGCCTTCTTATAGTAAGCATCGTAATAGCCGGAGCTGAGCGCATACGTGCCCAGCATGATCCGCCGCTTGACCTCGGGGCCGAAGCCCTCGCTGCGGGACTGCTTGTACAGGTCCAGCAGGTTGGCCGGATCTTCGGCTCTGACGCCGTAGCGGACGCCGTCGAACCGGGCGAGGTTCGAGGATGCTTCGGACGATGCCAGCAAATAATAAGTGGCGATCGCATATTCGGTATGCGGCAGGGACACTTCTTCCCAGACGGCGCCGAGGGACTCCAGCGTCTTCAGCGCCTCCATCACGCGCGCCTTGACCTGCGGGTCGATGCCCTCGCCCATATATTCCTTGGCGACGCCGATGCGCAGCCCCTTGATATCGCCGGTCAGCGCGGCCCTATAGTCGGGGATGTCGACATTCGCGGACGTCGTGTCGCGCCGGTCGTGGCCCGCGATCGCCTGGAGCACGTAGGCCGAGTCCTCTACGTTCTTGGTGAGCGGTCCGATCTGATCGAGCGACGACGCGAAGGCGACGAGGCCGTAGCGCGATACGAGGCCGTACGTCGGCTTGAGGCCGACGATGCCGCAATAAGCGGCCGGCTGCCGGATCGAGCCGCCCGTATCGGAGCCGAGGGAGAAGTACACCTGTCCGGCCGCGACGGAGGCCGCCGAGCCGCCGCTGGAGCCGCCGGGCACGCGGTCCGTGTCCCAAGGATTGCGGGTCAGCTGGAACGAGGAGTTCTCGTTGGAGCCGCCCATGGCGAATTCGTCCATGTTGAGCTTGCCGATCGTGACCGACTGTGCGGCCTTGAGCTTCTGCACGACGGTCGCATCGTAGATCGGATCGTAGTTGGACAGGAATTGGCTCGCGCAAGTCGTGCGGAGCCCTTCGGTGACGATGTTGTCCTTGATGCCGGCAGGCAGACCGTACAGCAAGCCGCGCTCCGCCGGAGCGGCTGCGTCCATCGCCTTCGCCTGGGCGAGCGCGGCTTCCTCGTTCAGCGTCAGGAATGCGCCGATGCTGGCGTCCGTCTCGCCGATGCGGGAGAACGAAGCCTCCACAAGCTCCTGTACGGACAAATCTTTATGATGAAGCCTGTCGTGCACTTCGGACAATCTCAGATTAAACAGAGACAATGCAGCTTCCTCCTCGGAGTTGTTCTATTCCAATACCGCCGGCACCTTGAATTGGTCGTCCTCGGCCTCTGGCGCATTGCGCAGCACCTTTTCGATCGGCAGCGATTCGGCCGGCACGTCGTCCCGCATGACGTTCGACAGCGGCAGCACGTGACTCGTCGGCTCTACGCCGGTCGTGTCGAGACCGTTCAGCTTTTCGGCATATTTAAGAATGGCGTTCAGTTGCCCGGTGAACTTTTCCTTCTCCTCGTCGGTCAGCACGAGGCGCGCCAGATTGGCGACGTGCTCGACGTCCTTTACGGCGATACTCATGGATGGTTCTCTCCTTTGCTGTGGTGCCTTTTCAATGCTCATTATTATATCGGACAAGCGGGGGGAACTCAATGCATGTGCGCCCTTCGCTTTGTTTCATAAGCTCGAATATTGGGGAAATACTTAGATCGTATTGACGGCCGACATTGTCATATTAAATCGGGGAGGTTGTCCTAAATGTTGACTCGCCAAGCAATCGAACGGCAGGCGCCGCTGCGGGACAGCGGTTATGTGGAGTTCGCCGCGGAGCGCGATGTCGCAGCCGCAGAGATACTCACAGAACTGCTCGGACCGCAGGATGCGTCCGGACACTGGAGCGTGCGCTACGACAATTACCAGCAGCTGCTCCAGGTGCTGAACGCCATCGACCGCAAGCTGTCCGACAGTCAGAAGGAAGCCATCATGTGCAGGATATCCTATGAAGACCAATTCGAAGCGGAGCAGGACGAGCGCGACGGCTGGATTCAGGCGTCCCGCCTGCTCACAGGCTTCGGCCCGCATCGCGTGGTCGATTATATCGCGAACCGCAGGTTCTCAAGCCATATGCAGCCGATTGTGCAGCTCAGCGGCGCCCCGATCGGCTACGAGCTGCTGCTGCGTCCGCTGCCCGAGCAGCCGCCGTTCCGCCCGTCCGAGCTGTTCGCCGCGGCCCGCGCAGCGGGGCTTCACTCGTTCCTGGACCGCGAGGCGCGCAGCAGCGCCATTCGCGTCGCCTCGCGCCAGCTGCCCGCAGGCGTCAAGAAATTCATCAACTTCTTGCCGTCGTCGATCTACCGGCCGGAGGATTGCCTCCAGCAAACGTTCGAGCGCATCATCATGAGCGGCATGGACCCGGCCGACTTCGTGTTCGAGGTCGTGGAGACCGAGCGGCTGGACGACGTGAAGCATCTGAACAAAGTATTCTCCATGTACCGCAATATGGGCATCCGCCTTGCGATGGACGATCTGGGCGACGAATTTGCCACGGTCGACGTCATGGAGCAGCTGCAGCCAGACTACGTCAAGCTGGACCGCAAGTGGGTGTCGGGCTGCGATACCGATGCGAACAAGCAGCGGCGGATCGAGGATGTGCTCGAGCGTGCTGCCCGCTTCCACGGCGTCGTGCTCGCCGAGGGCGTCGAACGCGAGGAAGAATGGAAGTATCTGCGCGAAGCGGGCGTGCCGCTGATGCAGGGCTATCTGTTCGGACGGCCGGCGCCGGTGCCGATGCCCGTCCGATTCGGGAATGGCGCCGCGGCCGCCACTGTCTAAATTCGATTCGAAGGAGCGATGCGATCATGAGCAAGATTTATACGGCACAGGTAACCTCGAAGGGCGGACGCGAAGGCTTCGTCAAGTCTTCGGACGGCAAGCTGAACATGAAGCTGTCCCAGCCGTCCGATTCCGCAGACAGCGCGACGAATCCCGAGCAGTTGTTTGCTGCGGGATATGCGGCTTGTTTTCACAGCGCGCTGAAGATGGTCGCCAAGAACAAGGACCTTAATACTGAAGGCTCCGAAGTTATGGCCGAGGTGTCTCTGCATAAAGAAGATCCTGCGGGCTTCCGTCTGTCCGTCGTACTGAACGTGTCGGTGCCCGGGCTGGATGCGGAGCAGGTCCAGACGCTGGCGGATCAGGCGCATCAGGTGTGTCCGTACTCCAAGGCGACGCGCGGCGATATCGACGTCGAGGTGAAGACGGCGGCGACGCAGCGTTGAGGCGAGCGACCTGCCTGGTCAGTTGAATTTCCGCAAAAAAGACTTCCGCGTCGTCGCACACAGCGGCGGTTCGGAAGTCTTTTTTCATTCCATATGCAATCAGATCCAGGCCTTGAGATTGACCAGCCGGATGAATTCCTCGCGGCTCTGTACCTCGCGCGGCGCTTCTTCCTCGGGCTCTTCGGCGTCTCCGTTCATGATCCGCTTGAACAATTCCTCGTTGCGCGTGGCCAGCGCGTAGTCGATCAGCGCCTCTCTGCCGATCCGCTCCGCCTCCAGCTCGAGCAGCACTTCCTCAGGCTCGATATCGGAAGCAGGCACATAATATTGACGGTTCGCATTCGGAACCCGGATGATATAGTCAAAAGCGCTGTCGTTGTTGCGGTCATAGGCGATGACATAGCCGTATTCGCCAACGGGCATGTTCTGCTCGAACCGATCGTTCACGATGATGATTTTTTCCCCCAGCTTCAGCATCCCGTCTCCCCCTCCCCTGATCACGCGGGCATGTATCTTTGCTGCTTGTCCTACTATCCTACTAGATAATGCGCCGATTGTCCAAACAGAGAGAGTCGCTAGATCTGCTGCGCGGGCAGACGGTACAGCAGCTCCGGCGATACGGTGAGCGTCATATAGCCGTCCGTCGTGACGACATACGTATTTTCGATGCCGACGACCCCGCGACCGGGAAAAGTGAACTTCGGTTCGATCGCCAGCACGACGCCCGGCACGAGCGGCTCGTCAAAGCCGCGCGCGAGAACGGGCCATTCGTCGATCTCCAGGCCGATCCCATGGCCGAGGAACCGCACCTGATCCGCGCCGAAGCCCATGAAGTGGTCGGACAGCCCCGCTTCGTCCGCCAGCCGGAGCGACTCCGCATACAGCGCCGAGGGCGATGCACCCGGTCGAAGCTGCGACTCTATGCGGCGAAGAATCGCAACCGACACATCGTACGCGCGTTCCAGCTCCGCGTCCAGCTCGCCGATGACGGCCGTACGCGTCTGATCGATCGTATAGCCGTCGATACAGCAGCCGATGTCGAGCAGGATCGGCTCGCCGGCCAGGATCGGGCGTCGGCTCGCGCTCTGCGGCGCGGCCGGCGTGAGGCCGCGACCGCCCGCTGGCCCGTCGAAGTACGAGGGCTCCGCCGCCGCTTCGCCCGCCGCGACCATGCCCGTCATGATCTCCTGATTGTAGCCTCGCATCCGCATGAGGCCGATATGCCCGCCGCCCCGCATCTCGGCTTCGATGATCGCCATCAGCTCCAGTTCGGTCATGCCGGGTTGAAGCCGGGCGAAGGCGGTATCGAGCGCCTGCGCGGCGACATGGGCCGCGGCTTGGATGCGGCCGAGCTCGTAATCCGACTTGACCGACCGGACTGTCCGTATGACGGCGGAGGCATCGCGCAGCGTCAGATTGGGCAGCGCCTCCTGCAGCCGCAAATAGAGCTGGGCGGGCAGCACGTCGAGATCCGCGCCGACGGTCGGGCGCCGGCCGGCCGCGAACAGCTCGGCGTAGTCGGACGCCAGCTGCGCCTCGAAGCCGCGCAGCGAACGCAGCGGCGCCGTCTTGACCGCGGACTCCGCCGTCGCTCTGCCCAGGCTGCGGCGAACGTAATAAGTCGGCTCGCCCTGCGCCGGTATGAACAGGTAGCCGGTCTGCATCGAGCCCGACCAATAATAAAGCCCGACGTTCTGCGTGACCAGGCACGCGTCCAGTCCGGCAGCCGCCATGAGCTGCCGGAGTCGGGCACACCTCCCCGCCAGCTCCTCGGCTGTCAATGAATCGTTCAAAGTGCGGCCTCCCCAACCTTTTGGCTTTTCATCATTTTAACGCGGCGCGGCGCGCGAGAAAAGCGGGCTGACGAAAAACAGCCTCCAAATCGGAGGCTGCTCCCGCCCGGCCAACGGCGACAGTTCATGTACGCGGCCTATGACAGGGTTAATTCCGCGGCGCCCTTGAGATCCCACTCGATCGGCTCCATCACGCCGAAAATACGCGGACAAGCGATATGGACAATCAGTACGACACCCGGACGGCGAAGCGTCACTTCATAGTCATAGGCAGCATTGCGATAAGTATACGGAAACGAATGCAGCTCGTTGATGACCGCAAATTCGACGATCTCCGGCGCGGAATCCAGCCACTGGCCGGCCTGGGGCGCGAGATTCGCCTCAAGTCTGAGGTTGCCGGCAAGATAGGCGATCGCCGCCGCCCTGGCCGCAGCCGGATCGATAGAGAGTATGCCCGTCTCCAGCTTGCTCTTGTCCAGCTGCTGCGCTGCCGCATGCGCGGCGCGATCGATCGCCCGCTTGCCTTCGTGCAGGATGCCGAGCGCGCTCTCTTCTTCAAGCTGCATCGCATGCAGCAGCCACCACACGACAACCATCAGAAAACCGAAAACGAGCTTATGCAAATAGAACCACCCCATCCATTCAAGGCACGTACTCGCTCATCTTCATGCCTGCGGCCGCCAGCCTGGCCGTAACGGGCGGCGGCTCGACGCCGATCAGCCTGTCGATGTTCATCAGGTTGTCGTACGGGTAGCGGATGATAAGACGCAGCCCGCTGCCTCGTTCGAGGGGCATTCCCGGATCGGTGCCCGGCAGACCGCTCGTCGTCGTCACCTCGTATTCAAGCAGCGCAGGCCGGAAGCCGTACGCGGACAATCTCGCCCGGGACGCCGCGATCATCGCGCCGTCGATATAGCCGTAGCGTCCGCTCGCGCCGACCTCCAGCATATAATCCGTCTCCTGCTGGAGGAGCGCCTGGCGGAGTACGATCACATGCTTGTATACCGGTGAGAACATCAGCCAGCAGAACAGCGACGCAAAAAGAATGAACACGAGCAGCTGCTTCATGGGCTGATTCGGGCGATCGCACCCGCCATCCCTTCACCCTCGTCCCGCAGCCTCTCCTTGGTGCCGTCGCTCCCTCCCGCCACATTGACGTAGATCAGCACGACGGTCAGGATGAGCATCACGGTCATCAGCAGCTGTCTCATAGGCGCCCCCTCCTCGCGGCAGATTCATCGTATATTCGTATATTAAGGTTCCATGCTGCCGAGCGTCGTGTTGGTCGTCGTGCCGTGCGTCTCGATCCGGGCTCTCGTGCCGGTCGAATCGTTGGCTACGATGCCGTTGAACATGAGGGCCACAACGATCAGCATCATAACTGTGATCAGAATGTTGCGCATAGGAACACCTCCTTCCGCCGTAATGGATGTCTGCGATTAAAAATGCGGGCCATCAGGGCTTCAGCACGTCGAACAGCTTCTGCGATTCCTGGACCCAGGGGTAGAGAAAAATCTGGAACGTGTACAAAATGGGGAGACCTGCCAAGACGAATAACGCATAGGAAGCCGTCTCCTTCCTGCCCGCCTTCGCCAGCTCGATATTCGCCTTGTATTCCGCCAGCACATCGCGCAGCATCCGGTATACCTCGTCGCTCTCGTGCAGTCGCATGGAACGCATCGTCTCCGCAAAGCTGTAGCCCTCCGAAGTCCCGAGCCGCTCCTTGAACCGGACAAGCGCGCCGTCTGCGTCGTAGTACCACTCGTTGAGCAGCAGTTGAAGGTCGCCGCGGATGACGCGGGTGTATGACATGCAGCGCGCCAGCTTGCCGTGGAGATGGAGCCTGGAGCCCATATAATAAATAAGCTGATTCATCACAGCGATCAGCTCGCGGCGGATTCGGTCGCTGCGGTATTTGCGGAACGATTCGAGCAGGTACTTGTCCGATGCGGCCGCCGCCGCAATCAGTCCGATCGCCGGAATCACACGCCATATCGTCGGCTCGGATATATAACCTGTGCGGCTGCCCGCAAGGAGAAGGAGGGCAATCGCCGTGCCGGCCGCAATCAAGCTGCGCCGGGCCGCCAGGTAGACGGCGGGCGGCAGGCGAATGCCGCAGCCGGCCAGGAGCACCCGCCTCTCCTGCAGAGCGCTGCTCTCCGCTCCGCAGCCCATCGCCCGCAGCCACCATAGAGGCGGCTCCCGCTTGCGCCACCGGGCAAAGGAAACGCGCCACCTGGGCCTGCGGTACGTTACGGCGTGCAGCACGCATGCCGCTCCTGCCGCCGCCGATAAAAATTGGACGATGAATAAGACGGACGAATAGACGCTGTCTCCCATGTTCGCCAAGCAAGTTCACCTCCGGGTATGAATTAAGCCGGTTACATCCTTCGTCTCGAGAGATACAGCCCCATCAGAAAAGAAGCGAATATGAGCACCAGCGCATTCAGCAGCATGCTCCGTCCTCCCGGATCGGAGAGATAATAAAGTGTGCTGGCCTCCGAATTCAAACGAAAATTAATGGTCAGAAATACGCCTAAAAACAGAACGGGCGAAAAATTGGCCAGCCGGATCTCAAGCAGCCGATGACGTTCGGCATGGTCGTCCATCCGCGCCTTGCGCATGTCGTCGATGAGCTCGCGAAGATTGTCCGCGATATTGTTGCCTTCGCTCAGCGCAACCCGGAGCAAGTTCGAGAAATAATCCGCCCAAATATGCCCGATGGACAACGCGAATCGCCTGAGCGTGCGTTCGTCGTCGTGATGGATGTTCAGCTGGCGGTAGAGCTGTTCGAAAATCGCCTGCGTCTCCCCGGGAAGCTGCCGCTCCTCGACCATGCGCTGCAGCGCAGTCCGCACATGCCGCGATCCGTTGACCAGGTAACACTGATAGAACAGCTCCGCTGCCGGCAAAAAGTTCAATCTGGCCGCCAGCTGGCGATTGATCAACGACATGCGCAGCAGACTGTACGGCAGGGCGGCCAGCATGCCGCCGAGCAGCGCCATCGAGCGCGCCGACTGAAAAATCAGCGCGCCGCCCGCCAGTCCGCATAGCCCGAGTCCGGCCGCCAGCGACCAAAAGGCGCCGGGCGACATGCGCCAGCCGGATGCCGACAGCACATCCTCCAGGTGAACGGTCACCGGCCTGAGCCAACCGAAGCGGACAGCCTGAACCGCCTCCTCGGCTGCGTATCTCCCCAGCCTCCGCCTGCGGCTGTGCCGGTCCTCCAGCAGGGTGAACAGCGTCCTGAACGACGCGAACAGCAGCATAAACAGCAAGCAGCCTGCGGCCGTCAGTCCCGCTGTCAGCATGAGCTCTCCTGCCGCATGCCGCGAAGCCAAGCCAGACTGTCCGGATCGAATCTGCGCACCCGCTCCCACGCCCGCTCCGACAGCTCCGCGGCGAGCCGCCATGTGCCGCGCGTCTCGTCATAGCGCGCCCAGTCGCGCACAATGATGGAATCCCCGTTGCACACGAACTCGCCGATGCGGACCAGCTTCCGGCTGCCGGCGACCATGCGCATCTCGAAGCCGACCTGCGTGACATGCTCCGCGATCCGGCGCGTCAGCCTGACGGCGTTCATCGCCCGGCCGTCAAGCATGCACATATCGGTAATCGCGTCGGGCACGTCCTCCAGACTGTTCGCATGGACGGATGTAATGCTGCCTTCATGTCCCCGCGTGCAGGCGCGGACATAAATATTCGCATCCGCGTCCCGAATCTCGGCGTGGCAGATTCGCTGCGGTGACTGGCGGAGCGCCAGCTTGAACGCCTGCTGCGGCCCGTGTTGCGGATCGTCCTCGTCCGCCTCGTATTCGATGACGTTTTTGCCGGGAAAATCGCTCGACAGCCGCAGCTCGAATCTGCCCTCGATCGTCACGATCCGCTCTTCGTCCGGCATCGCTGCGATCAACGCCTTGATCAAATGCGTCTTGCCCGTATTCGTCGGGCCGATCACGACCATATTGAAGCGCGACTTCACGATGCAGTGCAGCAGCCGGTATACGGACTCGTCGATCGATCGATACTCGGGCCGCAGCAGCGTCTCAAGATCGAAGCGCCGCACCTTGTAAAAGCGAATCGTGAGCGAGGGCAGCGCCGTAAAACCGAAGCCTGTCATCGTCACGCGCGAGCCGTCCTGCAGCAGCACCTCGGCCCAGCGCTTGCGGGGGTTGATCGCATCGTTGTTGAAGAGCACCAGATTCTGCTGGATGCGCTCTACCTGCGCGATCGCGGCGAAGCTGTAGGCGGAGCGAACCGCAAAACCGTCCCGCACCTCGAATATGCGAGTCCCGACCACCTGCACCTCCTCGAGACCTTCTCTGTCTTTGAGCACCAGCTCGAGTACGTTCAAGCCGATGACCTCCGCGAACAGAGCTTCGGCAAGCGAATCATAGGGCAGCTGCCCGAAGCTAACATGCTGCAGCCGCTTTTTAATGATCCAATCGGACAATATCGCCAGCAGCTCCGCGCGCTCCTGCGGAAATCCGATAACCGCCCGGTTCAGCTTTTCCGCATATCGTCTGCGATCCTCTTCGCTGAATCCGCGCGGGGCCGCCAGCATATGGCGAGCTTCCTCCGTCAAGGCGCTCAAGTCCTGTCCGCCGTCCGACATCTCGTCAGCGGCTCCGCCGCCGGAAGCGCCGGTCGTATCCCGCTGCAGCGCAGCCGCATAAGCCGCCGCTGAAAATCTCGGCGTCATGTCGGGGCTAAGCTCGACCGACAACTCGTCTGCCCCCTCCGTCATCTGCCTCGTCCCCGGTGCTGCATCAGTCTGCGCAGCCATGGCCGCTCCGTACGCTTGAGCCTGGCCTCCCAGTTCAATTGCCTGAGCAGCGTACCCGCCACGGGATCGAACGCCGCCGCATGCCGCTCGTCCGCCGCCAGCCATTCGTCCAGCCGTCCGCTGTCCAGCTGCAGATGCACACTCTCCGCAAGCTGCAGCTCGGATAACGATATACAGCCGGTTTCCTTGCGAATCTCCTTCATTCCAAATCCCCCCGCGTGTCTGTATTTGCCCTGCATCAGCACCAGATGATAGTTGGCCAGCGTCAAGCCGAATTGCGAGCCGACCTGGCCGGCCCAGCGATTGACGTCCTCCTGAAAATGGGTCAAGCTGCCCGTCGTCACCAGACACCGATGGTCGGCGGTCCGCATGGCGCACACTGTAGCCGCATTGTCCCAATACGCGCTCACGTCGGCCACCGTCACCTCGAAGGCGTCCCGCGCCGCCGCAAGCAGCGCCTCCATCTGCTCGGGCTCGTAATATTCCGCCTGATCCCGCGCCAGATTGCCGAACAGCACGTGCAGCCCCTCGAGCCGGGACGGCGCGAACGCATACTGCCGGAGCCGCTCGCCCGTCAGCGTGCCCGACTTCAGCTCCGGCCGCATCCCGCCGAGCGTGATCTCCGGGCGGTCGATGCCCAGATACAGATGCGTCTTGGCACTCTTGAGGTTCAGACACAGATAACCGACGCGCTTGCCCGTGGTGGATGCGATCCTGTAGGCTGTGCCGAACGCTGCGAGCGAAGTGCCGATGTTCGGCGTCGAGCCGCCGAACGCGATCAGCGCTCCCCGTGATCCGCTCATGATCCGGTCTCTCCTTCCCCGCCGAACGAGGCCGCGTCATAGGCAATGACGAGCTTGGCTGCCCCGTCCTTGCAGGCGTTGTCCAGCGCCAGCCACTGGGCCTCCGTCAGGTTGAGATTGACCGCATCGATGGACCCGTTCGCGTCTCTGCGGGAGGCATACATCCGTTCCTTGTCCCCCTCGGCCATCGACAGCAGGTTCGAGCTCTTCGGATTGTCGATCTCCTGATTGGCAGCCGTCTTGACCGCCGCCACGATGACCGGCTCGTCGAACAGCCTGCGCGATGCCAGCCCGTCGGCCGACAAATACACGATCGCCCGGTCTCCGGCCCGAATGCCGCTCGACACCGACTTCACATAATCTCTCGGCACCTGGAAGGTTGCCTCGCCCCGCCTCGGCAGCAGCCTGAACTTGTCCAGCTTCCAGCGCAGCAGCGGCTCGCCGCCCCCCAGCGGCGCGGATGCCTCAAGTCCCGCCGCCTCCGACATCTCCGTGATCATCTCGGCGGTCACCGCGCCGCTCGGCAGCCGAAGCGTCGTCAGCATCTCCCGCTCCAGCGCCGTGCCGGCGGGCACGAACTGCCTGGGCACGACGACCTCCGCCGTCTCCGTCAACCGAATCTGCCGCAGCTGCAGCAGATATACGCCGTACACCAATAGTCCCGACAGCACCGCCGCAGACACGCTGATCCCGATCTGTCTTCCCCGATTCACATGCCATCCTCCCTTGACGGATACAAACAAAAAAACGCAGACGCAAGAGAGTATGACTACTCTCAAGTCGTCTGCGTTCTTCGCAGCCGTAACTATAATATAGAACTTCGTACCGCCAATATAGCAGAAGCTGGCGAGACTTGTAAACCCCCATTTTTCCAGGGATCGACAATTTCCCGGGAAATTCACCGCAGTTCACGTCGCGCTACAGCGCCGGCACGTACGGATTCTCCCGTTTTTCCTCGCCGATCGTCGTCTCGGGGCCGTGCCCCGGCAAGACGAGCGTGGCGTCTGGCAGCGGGTACAGCTTGCCCCGAATCGAGCGCGCGAGCGCATCCTGATTGCCGCCGGGCAAGTCGGTGCGTCCGACGGAGCGGCGGAACAGCGCGTCGCCCGCGAACAGCAGATCCCCGCACAGCAAGCTGACGCTGCCCGGCGAGTGTCCGGGCGTATGCAGCACCTCAAATGTCTCGCCAAGCAGCTCGAGCTTCTGGCCGTCTTCGAGATACGCATCGGGCGGACCGGACTTGACAGGCGCCGTCACGTCGCTCCAGCGGGCGGAGCCGTTCTTGGCGGGATCGGTCAGCCAGTCCTTCTCCAGCGCGTGGAGATAGACGGGGCAGCCGAACTTGACCCGCAGCTCGTCCACGCCGCCGATATGGTCGAAGTGCGCATGCGTGAGCAGGATCGCCTCGACCTTGAGACCGGCTACCTTGCGCTGAAGCGCGGGATCGGCCGTACCGGGATCGATGACGACCGCGCGCGTACGCGAAGCGTCGACGACGACGTAGGCGTTGGTCTGCAGCGGACCGAGCGGAAACGATTGAAACGTCAGCATCTTCCGATTCCTCCGCGCCTAGACGCGCTCCAGCACGTCCTGCAGCTCCCACAAAATAACCGGCGTGTACTCCGAGGCGTCGCCGTATTGCTTGACGATCTCCTTGCGGGCTACGGCCAGATTGTCCTGATAGTCCGACGCCTGGTTGTCCGGGTTCGCTTCCTTGAACGCAATCATGACGTCCTGCACATGCTGCGGGCGCGGCCCCCACTTGCCGAGCAGATGACCGCCCGTATCGGTGACGAGCACGATCGGAATCGATCGGCCGCCCAGCGTCAGATGCTCGTCGATCAGGTCAAAGTGCTGTTCGATAATCATGACCTCGGTCGGAATGCCCGCCGTCTCGAACGCACGGAAGACGACCGGCACGCTGCGCAGCGCATCGCCGCACCAGTCGGCGGTGATGATCATGGCGCGCAGATCGTCGCGGTTGTTCAGCGATTCGAAATATTCGCGGCTTTTGTCGTCCGGCCAAGCGAAGCCTTCGTAATTGGCGATGAACGCTTCTTTGTTTTTCTCCATTCCGTCCATGAACGCGCGCGGAGAAATACCTTGATTCAGCTTGTGAGCGAGCTGTTGGCTCATACTAATCCCTCGTTTCGACAATCGTGAATAGAACTTGCTCCTATTGTAGCAATCCCGGAACAAAAAGGAAAATTCCGGCGCGAAAAAGCGACAAAGCCGCTCTTAGACGGATTTGCCGCGCTTGCGGAGATACGAATAACCGACATATACGATGAGTACGGCCAGCGCGATCAAAATAATCGGACGCACGTACGGCGCAGCCTTGTCGTCGATCTGCTCCCAGTTGTCGCCGAGAGACTTGCCCAGCCAGACGAACAAAATCGACCACGGGATCGAAGCGAGCAGCGTGAGGCCGCTGAAAAGCGCCAGATTCATTCTGGCCATGCCTGCCGGAATCGAGATGACCTGACGCATGACGGGGACGAATCGCGCCGTGAACACGACGATTGCACCGTACTTTCTGAACCATTCCTCCGACTTGTCGACATGCTTGGACTTCAGATGGAGGAACTTGCCGTACTTGTCCACGATCGGTCTGCCGCCGTAACGGCCGATGGCATACAATATCCACTGCTGGAGCAGCGCGCCGACAACGCCGCACGCGACAGCGCCCCAAAAGTTGACGTCGCCCTTCCAGACGAGGTAGCCGCCGTAGCCGAGCACGATCTCGCTCGGGATGACCTCGATCGCGAGGCCGATGATAATGCCGAAGTAGCCGAGACCTTCAATCCATAGCAGCAATTGGTCAAGCCATCCGTGGATCGTATCCATCATAAACGTATGTACCTGCTCTCTTCATCGTATTTGCGCCGCGTACCCGACGCGATACCAGTAGGGGCCGGAACCTTTATCATTCTAGCACATCATTGCAGCCCGATTCTACTTGATACGGCGCGAGATAGAAATGGTGTCATGCCGGGACGGGCCTGCGCATACAATCCCAGTATCACTAGGACAACGCCTAAAGGAGCGAACGGGATATGAGCAGAGTGATGTTCATCAGCAAAAGAAGGATTCAGTGGTACATCGCGGCGCTGGCGATCGTCGTGCTGGGCGCGGCCTACGAGGGCTGGCACAGAACGCAGGCCGCCTCCGCGCCGCCTCCGGCGGACGTGCAGGTCCGCTATATCGTGACGACGGAATTCTCGTCGAAGACGGACAGCGGTCAGGAGATCGAGGCGTACCGGTGGGACCCCGGCACGATTCCCGTCAAGAAGGGACAGCCCGTCGAGCTCCGCATCACCGGCGTGAACGGCCAATCTCACCCGTTTGTCATCGAGGGACTGGGCATCAAGGGGAATGTCACCAAAGGAAAAACGACGATCGTCCGCTTCACGCCCAAGGAAGCCGGCACGTACGCCATCGTCTGCGAGACGCACAGCGATCCGAAGGACGGCGTCCCGATGGTCGGATATCTCGTCGTTCAATAACGGCTCCGCACGTAACCCGGCGCTCCTCTACCGCATAGATTAACGCGGAGAGGAGCGTTTTCCGCATGAAAAACGACATCGGCAAACATGCCGGCTCGCTGCCTACCGCCAGGACGATCAGGCGCGCGTGCGGCAACGAGCTCTACCGGACCGTGAAGCGGCTCAAGGCGTACGTGCCGGAAGCCAAAATGAAGGAAGCGGAGGAGCTGTACGTCCGCCGCGTCATCTTGAACCTGCTGTGGATTCACGAGCATCGCAGCGACCGCAAAAAGCTGGCCGACTGGTGGGACGCCGAAGTCGCCGCCGATATCGCCGCGCTCTGGGGAGTTGAGCAGGATCGGCTCAGCCATGCGTTCAGGGAAGCGTTCGGCGGCTGACTCTCCTGCATGGCGACACGAAGCCCGGAAGAGATGCGCATTCGTCCGATGCGCATCTTCCGGGCTTCGTGTTGTTGTTTAAGGCGATTGCGGCGCGAGCAGCTCCTCCGCCTCGCTGCGCCAATCCGCATCGCCGTCTTGAATTGCCTCGCGCAGCCACGGCACAGCCTCGTCGCGGCGACCTGCCAGCAGGGCGCATCTGGCGGCGTTGACCTTGGCGGACACGAACAGCTCCGTCCCGTACCACGGATTCGTCCGTCCCGCATACTGCCGCGCATACAGCTCCCGGTACCGCTCGAAAAATCCGACGCCCGCGTCGCCCGCCAGCCGCGCGCCGTCCGCATCTCCATCGTCTGCCAGCATCTGCGCGAGCTCGGCGAATCTGGCGATGACGGCGTTCTGCGCGTCGCGGTCGAAGCGCGCGAGCCGCAGCGCTTCCCGCAGGTGCGCCTCGGCTGCGCGCACGTCGCCGGTGTCCGCGTACGCCATGCCGAGGGCGTAGCGAACGGACGCGGAGGCCGGCTCATATCGGAGCCCGGCCTCCAGCCAGGCGGCCCGCTCGTCCGCGGGCAGCAGCGCCGCCGCCTCCAGGCGCGGCCGGTTCCAGGACGGGCTGTCGCGCTGCGCCTCGCGCAGCAGCTCAAGCCGCGCCGCATCGCTCTGCGCCGCGCGCGCCGCTTCGTAGGCGCCCGCCGCAGCAGCGCCGTGGAGCGCCTGCGGCACGGCGGCTGCGGCAACGCCGAGCAGCAGCAGCGGCGGCAGGACCAGGCGCGCCGAGCGGATCGCGGCAGGCGCCACGGGCCTTGCGGGCGCGAGCGGGCGCACCGGCGACGGTGCAGGGGACGGCTGCGACAGATGCAGCGCCAGCCAGTACAGCAGCAGCAGCCATACATAGGCATAGGACCAGTCGAAGTCGACGGCCGCATGCAGGAGCAGCACGGCAGCCGGGCCCCAGACGGCGCGGGCGCGGATGCGCGCGAGCCTGGCGGCGAACACGGCCAGCATGACGAGCAGTGCGGCCGATCCGACCGCGCCTGTGTCGATCAGCACCTCCAGGTAGCCGCTGTGCACCTCGTTGCCGATATACGGCCCGCTCTGGTACAGACCGACCTGCATGCGCCAGGCCTCTCCCCCGGCGCCCAACAGCGGCCGATCCGCGAACATGCGCAGCGCATCCGCGTAGTAGAGCGTGCGGGCGCCGGCTGTCTCCAGGTTGCCCTCCGCGCGGCTGCCGGAGGAGGCGTCCGCCGGTACGAGCAGCGCGCACGAGATCGCGGCGCATACCGCGAAGACGGCCGCGCCTCCCCATGCGCCGGTGAGCAGGCGCCGGAGGCGGGCCGCAAGTCGCGCCGGAGGCGGCGCGCAGCTCTCCGGCGGCCGCAGCAGCATAGCGACGGCTGCGAACGCCGCCGTCGCCGCGCCCAGCGCCCAGGCGCCCTCGCCCGGCGCGCCGGCCTCCATCGCGCGGAAGGCGACGCTGGCCGCGAACGCTGCGCCGACGGCGGCCAGCCCTGCGGCCGCCAGGCCGTAGCCGCGCCGGTCGCGTCGCTGTGCGGCCGCGAGCGCGACGGCGCCGCCCGCGGCGAGCGCCAGCATCGCGCCGCGCGATTCGGCGAGCAGCAGCGCCGTCAGCGCAGGCACGAGCGCGAGCGCGGCGAAGAGCCTGACCGCCCGCTGCGGCCGGTCCAGCAGCTGCCACAGGGCGAGCGCGAAAAAAGCGGCGACGGCTCCGAAGGCGTTGGGATACTGCAGGAAGCCGGCCAGGCGCGCCCCCGTCATCGTCAGCGCGGCGTCGGACGAACGATAGACGATGTCCGGGAAGCGGATCCACCCGTACCAGCCCGCCAGGCCACCCCATACGACATACAGGCCCGATGCGTGCAATGCCGCATGTCCGGCCGCCCTGCCGCCGCTGCGCAGCATAAATAAAGCTGCCAGCGAGAGCCAGGCGCCGTAAGCGCACCAGCGCAGCAGGCTGTCCGCCGTGCCGTGGACGGAGACGGGACCGGCCAGCCAGGCGAGCCCGTAGGCCGCGGCAAGTCCGAGCGGCGTCAGCGCCCACAGCGGGAGCCGTCGTCTGACCGCCGCAGCCGCGCAGGCCCATGCGCACGCCGCCGCTATGAGCAGCGCCGCTTCGAACCTATACGACGCCGTATCGTAAAACAGCCCTTGCCGATATGCCGCCCAGCCGAGCGCCCCCGCGAACAGCGCGCCGCCCGCGATCGTCGTAAACAGCCGCAGCAATTGTTTAAGCATCATGGTTCGTACCCGCTCCGCTAGATTCATACCTCTAGCGTAGCGACTTTGACAGGCCGCCGCAACTTGAGGCGTCGGCGCGGGCGGCGACGCCTCAAGTTGCGGCGGCAAGCTGAGGTTTGTGCAGTCATCCCCAAAAAACTGGCTTCGTCGTTCATCGGACGACAGTTATATTGATTTTTGCGCGGTACACCCACCGCCTATTCTTCGGCAGCATGGGGGCAAATGCAAAATTTGCGTCTAGCGCGGTGCGATGGGAGCGGTCTGGACATGCAGGTGCAAATTTGCGTCTAGCGCGGTGCGATGGCAGCGGATTGGATGTAATGTGTTGGCTACAGGCTAATTATAATTCCAATGAGAGCCCTATCCCCCAAGCTCAAACCGCTCACGCCTCGAGCCTGCGCGGCTCCGGCGGAGTCTTGGACTGGCGCTTGTGCTCGTAGAGGCGGCGGTCCGCGGCGGCTGCGAGGTCGGCCAGCGTCGCGCCGTCCTCCGGGTAGAAGGCGTAGCCCCAGGCGGCCGACAGGCGGTACCCGCTCAGCAGGGACATGCTCTCCATCCGGTCGTCGATGGCGCGCTTCAGCGCTTCCGCTTCCTGCCGCTCCGCGTAGGGGCATAGCAGCAGGAACTCGTCTCCGCCCCAGCGGCAGACGATCTCGCCGCGCACGGCGGCCTCCTTCATCGCCGAAGCGGCGAGGGCGATCGCCCTGTCGCCTTCTGCGTGCCCAAGACTGTCGTTGATCTGCTTGAAGTCGTTCAGATCGAGCAGCACGACGGCCAGG
Organism: Cohnella sp. 56; assembly: GCF_037963805.1. NCBI lineage: Bacteria > Bacillati > Bacillota > Bacilli > Caryophanales > Paenibacillaceae > Cohnella > Cohnella sp. 56. The sequence continues at coordinate 26,619 of NZ_JAZDQE010000019.1, forward strand.
CGCTTGCGTCTGGCTGCAGCTTGCTTCAATAGCCCATGGATGCAGCGATAGGCGAAGCTGCGGTTCCACAGACCGGTCAGGCTGTCCCGGTCAGCCATTCGCTTGAGCCGGTCATAGCGTCTGCCCAGCAGACCGAAGGCGGGGAACAGGACAAGCGCGAAGACAGCCGCTTCCCACAGCGCGTAGCCGCCCGCATCGCCGAAGTAACGCTCGGCCGTTCCGGCAGCGGCTACAGCCCCGCTGACGAGCGCGGCTATGGCGAGCCCTGCTCTAAACCCGCGATTGTCCATGTTCGCCCGTTCCTTTCTTCGACATAGGCAGCTTTATGAGATTACGACTCTGTTGCGTCCCTCGTTTTTGGCCCTGTACAGCGCCACGTCGGCCTTGGAGAACAGCTGCTGGAGCATGTCTCCGACGGGGATCTGCTCTTGATCGTGCACATCCTCCGTGACGATCCCCATGCTGATCGTGATGCGGATCGTCTCCCCGGCGATGCGCACTTCGTTATTCAGCACGGATGCCATCACCCGGTCCGCAATCCGCTGCGCCTCCTCCCGTGTAGCCTGGGGCACGAAGATCGTGAACTCCTCCCCGCCGTAACGGGCGAGCAGGTCTACGCTCCTGAGCTCCCCGCGGACGGCCGCAGCGGTCGCCCGCAGCACCTCGTCGCCAGCCAGGTGGCCGAACCGGTCGTTGATCTGCTTGAAGTGATCGACATCGAACAGCAGGATGGAGAACGGTAAATTCCGCTGCTGGCATAAGTAGGCTTCGTGCTCGACGTAATGCTGGAAAAACGTACGGTTGTAGCAGCCGGTGAGACCGTCCGTAATCGCGGCCTGTTCAAGCTTCTGGTTGGCCCGGTACAGCTCGTCCTGCATCGCGATCAGCTCGAGATTGCGTTCGTGTAGCGCTTCATTCTTGTGGTTCATCTCGTCGATCAGCTTGCGCTGCTCGGTCACATCATAAAAAGCGATAATACGCCCCTGCAGGCTCTTGAACTGATCGAACAGCGGGGATATCCGCAGCGATACGGACCTGTATGCGCCGCCTGCGAGCAGTATCTCCGTGCGAATTCTGTCGGCGGGATGATGTCTGTAGCGGAATAAAAATTCGCTCAGATCGTTCGCCGGCTGGCCGGTCAGCAGAAACCGCTCCAATTCGAAAGCCTCGCCCTTCACAACGTTGAAAAAGCCGAGCGCGCTGCGATTGAAATCCAAAACATAGCCCGCTTCGTCGATCACTACGATTCCCGTCTCTACCTGTTCGAAAATTCTGTGCTTCGCGATGTCCACGAGGTCGAAAACGCCGTATCGGTATATCGCGTAGACGAAGCAAACGTCCGACAGCAGGATGCCTGCCGAGGTTAAGCCCTGAACCACGCCAAGCCACGGTGCCAGCACGACGTTGAACAGCAGATCGAGCACGACGAATACGGATAATATGAACATGCCGAGCAGCGAGACGGCAAGCTGCTGGCGCTCGTTGAACGACCGCACGGTCCGGTGAGCCTGGAACATATGGATAAGCGCCACGAAGAAGTACGAGAACTCGATGAAGGTCATGACCCAGAAAAGCGGACCGTAGTCGCGGGCAGCGTACTGCCCGTCCTGCGGACTCACAAATAAGCTGCCGGGATTCCAGATCGCAGACACGGCGCAAAATAGCGCCGGCAGCGCGAAGGCCAGCCACCGGGAGGGCTTGCGCAAGTAATGCGTGCGGCGTGTCAGCAGCAATACGAATGCGAGCCATCCCGGACCGAGCAGCGCAAGCGCGGCGAAGGACACGGTCAAGTAAAAATGCTGATAGGAGGAAATGTCCGTGGATCGCACACCTACCTGGCCGAGCGGCCAGAGCATCATAATAAAATGAAAGAGCAGATATGCCTTGTGCGTCCTCGTGATGGGATTAAAGGCTATGAACAGGCCAAACAGAATAAACAGGCAAACAAATAGCAGAAAGTCTGGCCGTAAAAATTCCAATCGGCTCACCTTTTCATCGTTCGGCTAACCCTTTAATCGGGACTAATTGATTTATTCTAACACAGCCTCGATTTTGTCGACAAGGACATTGGGAAGTATTGGAAAACAAAATATTAAATTTATCTATTTAATTACTTTAAATTCCATTCTTCTCTCCATATAAGGAAGGATAGACAGGAAATCCCGGAATTCCTCATATTCCTGACGCGCAGTGGCAGGTACGTCGCTCCCGCTCCGCACAGCTCGAATCAGCAGGTTCTTGGGCGTATGCTCCAGATCGATGAACTCGAGCAGCTGAACCTTGTAGCCGGCCAGCTCCAGCAGTTGGGCCCGCGCGGCATCCGTGACGAGCGCCGAGAAGCGTTCCTTTAAAATGCCGTGCTTAAGCAGCGGCTTCAGCACCGGCTGCTCGATCTGGCGGAAAAGCTCATGCTGGCAGCAGGGAACCGACAAAATGACGGACGCTCCCCAATCGACAGCCTTGAGGAGAGCGGCGTCGGTCGCCGTGTCGCAGGCATGCAGCGTGACGACCATGTCCACCTCGTCCGCATCCGCATATGCCGCGATATCTCCCACCGCGAAGCGGAGACGCTCCCAGCCCAGCTTGTCCGCAAGTCTCGCGCATGTCTCGATGACATCGGCCTTCAGATCCAGCCCGATGATGCGCACCTGCAGTCCCTCGCGGATCGCCAGCAGATGATACAGCGCGAACGTCAGATAGGACTTGCCGCAGCCAAAATCAACGATCGTAAGCTCCTTGTCCTGCGGCAAATAAGCGATTACGTCCGCCACCATCTCGAGGAAACGGTTGATCTGCCTGAACTTGTCGTACTTGGCCTTGAGCACGCGCCCGTCCGCAGTCATCACGCCAAGCGCCTCCAAAAAGGGAACCGGTTCGCCTTCCGGGAGAATGTACGTCTTGGATCGGTTGTGCGACGGCACAGGCACTGCGGTTCCGCCTTGTATGGCTGCCTTGGCAGTCGGCGCGCTGCGGAGGATCGCAGCCTTGCCCTTTTTGCTGACCAGAATCTGAATATCGCTCCCGGGCGTCTTGAGCAGCGCTTGCCGGTATTCGTTCTCCACGAGACGAACCAGCTCATCCGCGGCCTCGGCGGGCGTCAGATTGTCGTGCAGCGCCTTCTGGCCTGCGAACCGTTCGAATTGATAGAACAGCTCGCCTCTAAGCATGACGGGCCGGATCGCGATCTTGCGCGTCTCCTCCGTCTTGCTGCGCGGCTGGCTCACGGTCGCCTGAATCAAGCTGCCGTTGCCGATCGCCTCTGCGATAACTGTCCGCAGCTCCTCCGTCTTCGCTTGAGTGCTCATGATGCTGTCTCCTTGGTCAGATTGTTCCACTGCCGGATGCCCTCGCCCAACTCCTCGTGCGACAGGCCGCCCACTCCCAGCGCGTCATCGTCCAGTCTCTGCAGCCGTCCGTAAAACGCCAGGCCCTCCGCGGAATCGGCGTCGCCGACGTCGAAAAGATCATACAGACTGTTCTCCGCATCCGCAAACCGACCGGCATGCTCCTGCCATTCCCATGCGGCGCGCAGCGTCGATGCCGAGCCCTCCGTGCGCGCCGGACCGGTCGTCAGCCGCTCCATACGCCGCTCAAGGTCCAGTCCCTCGATCGGCCCGTGCGTCCGCAGCACATAGCCGATGAGTCGAAGCGCCTTTTCGAGACGCGGCAGGCTCTCGGCAGTGCGGCCCATGTCGGCGAGCACGTCTCCCTCCTCCTGCAGGCAGGTGGCGATCGCCGCAATCGCTTCGGCGTCCACCCGGTCCCCGCTGCTGAACATCTTCATGAGATCCTCATCCGACAACCCCAGCGCAAGCCGCGCGCGCAGCCGCAGCTCCTTGCTCATCCAGACGTCGATCACCTGGAGCGCTTCCTCATGCTTGCCCTGCTGCTTGAGCCCCATGAGCGCGCCGAAGGCGACCGACATCTGGTTGATGAGGCGCATGAAGTAATCGCGTTCAAACATCGGTGTCCTCCTCCGCGGAATCTTCGGCCGCACGGACGAATTCGAGAATCGCCTGCGCGAACGCTTCAGGCCGCTCTATCATGCTCATATGTCCGGCCCCCGCCAGAAGACGGTGCGTCACGTCCGCACCCGACACCGGAAACCGCTTTTCAGCCGCGATCACCTGATCAGACTCCCCCGCCAGCAGCAGGATCGGCAGCGCGAGCCGCTCGAGAACGCCGCGGCGGTCCGGGCGCTCCTTCATGCCGAGGGCGGCGCCGATCCCGGCCTGGGGCGAGGCCGCGAAGCCGATCTCCTTGGCGCGCTCGACCCGGTCCTGCATAGTCTTCAGATTGTCCGGTGCGAAGAGCTTTGGAATCAGGTCCTCGATATGCCCGCGCATGCCTTCGCTTGCGATGCGGGCAGCGACCTTGTCACGGTTGGCCCGGCCGTTGTCGTCGTCGGGGAAGGTCGTGGAGTGAACGAGCCCGAGGCCGCGCAGACGGTCCGGATATCGTTCGGCCAGCGCCAGCGCAGCATAGCCGCCCATCGAATGTCCGAAGACGTAGGCCCGGTCGATGCCGAGCGCGTCCAGCAGCTGTACGGCGTCCTCGGCCAGCTGCTCCATCGCGTACGTGCCCTCGGCGGCGTCGGATTCGCCGTGTCCGCGAGCGTCGGGCGCCACGACCCTCGCGTGCGCCGACAGCAGCGGCAGCGCTTCGTCCCAGTAGCCCCGGCTGCCGCAATAGCCGTGCAGCAGCAGCAAAGGCGCACCTTCTCCCTCATCCGTATACGAGACGCCGAGTCCGTTTTTTAATGTCAGCCGGCTTTGAGCCATTTCGAGCACATCCTTCCGCTTTTTTGTTTATTGTAGCGAACCGGCGCCCTTGAACTCAAATCCATGGCAGGATTCGCAGAGGCGATGCACATCGCTGTTCCCGAGGGGCGCTGCGTTTCGTTAGAGACGGCGGGGCAGACGGCGGGGCGGCGGGCAGCGTTATCCGAGGGGACCGAGCATGCCGCGTACTCCGTCGATGCTGCGCGCCGCCGGATAAGCGAGCATGCCGCAGTCTTCGAGCGCGCCGCAGGCGGCATCCGCGATGCGTCCCGCCATCTCCATGACGGCATACAGCGATGTCGTCTGCAGCGTCTTGTACGGCTGGGGCCCGAACTCGCCCACGACCGCAGCGACGCTGTAATCGCCGACGGCCGGGAGCGCAGCGCCGGTCGCGCGCGCCGGCTGCAGCGGCCCCTGGCCGAGCAAGTAGCGGCCGACATTGTCCGGACGGCCCAGACAGGCATCGACGGCGATGACGATCGCCCCCTCGGGCAAGGACGCGACATCGCTCGCCAGCCTGTCCGCGTCGCACGGCCGGCGCAGCGTGCCGATCACGCGCCTCGCCCCGCGCTCCTCCAGCATCGTGCCGACCAGCGGCCCCAGGCTGTCGCCTGTAGAGCGGTCCGTGCCGATGCACAGGAAGACCGGCTGCTCGCCGGGATGCCGGGCGCATATGTGCCGGAAAAATCGGCCGAGCTCCCCGGCGCTCGATACCGAATATTGCAGGAACGCTGCGCCGGAAGCGCGGTTGTCGGACATAAGTCGGTTCCTCTCGCATAGACATGTGTTGATTCAAGACTAACACGCGGCGTACAGTTATGCCAACGCGGGGCGAGCGTCTCCTGTGGTACAATGGGATGAGCTTATATCGAGAGAGGATGCTGCGGGAATGGATCTGTCCAAGCCGACACAAGAAAACGTGGAATATATGATCGAGGCGATCAAGACGAAGCTGCGGATGGCTACCGGCGCGGCGATGCAGGCTTCGCACTTCACAGCGGAGCGCTACGAAGATCTGAAGGATATCTACGATATGGTCGCGTCCAAGGAGCGATTCAGCATCAGCGAGGTCGAGGCGCTCGTGTCCGAGCTCGGGAGATTGCGGGGCTAGATGCAAGACTCGGCTGGTAGACGGGACCGCGGTGCGCGATAGCGATATGTGGCGTATGCGTACCGGGAACCGCCCAATATCGGGCGGTTCCGTCGATCGAATCGCCCCGCGCCCCCGCCCCATCCGGCGCCATAGCCACACAAAAACCGCCTCCGCGGCCTTATCGGCAGCAGGAGGCGGTTTTTGCGCGCGCGGCCCGGCAGCAGCGCCCGTTCGCGCCAGCGGCCCTACACGGCGCCCGGCGCGAAGCCGGACGCCGCCAGGAAGCGGCCGAACGCCGCGCGGCCCGCGGCGTCTTGCTTGAACACGCCGGCGTCGCGCAGCACGGCGTGGAACTTGTCGCCCACGGCCGCCTGCAGCGCGGCCGCGGCGGCTTCCGGCGCGAGCGCCGTGCCGTGCGCGGCGACGAGCGCCGCGATCCAATCCGCGTGCTTCGCGAGCGGATGGCCTTCCGCGCCGACGGCGGCCGGAGCGTAGGCCGCCTCGCCGGAGAGCAGCCGCGCGATCCCGGCCAGCTCGGCGTCGAGCCGCCCCGGCAGCACCGCCAGGCCCATGACCTCGATCAGGCCGATGTTTTCCTTTTTGATATGGTGCAGCTCGCTGTGCGGGTGGAAGATCCCGTCCGGATGCGCCTCGCTCGTGCGGTTGTTGCGCAGCACCAGGTCAAGCTCGTACTCGCCGCCGGCCGCGAGCCGCGCGATCGGGGTGATCGTGTTGTGCGGCACGTCGCCGCTCATCGCCAGCACGTCTGCCGCTCCGTCGCTGTACCCCCGCCAATCGGCCAGCACGCGTCCGGCTACACGGAGCAATGCAGCCCGGTCGGCGCTGCGCAGCCGCAGCACCGACATCGGCCACTGCACGATGCCGCCGCGCACCGCCTGCTCCTCGCCGTGCGCCGTCCATGCCGGGACGCCGGCTTTTTCCATCGGGAATACATGTCTCCCCGCCTGGAAGTGGTCGTGGTTCAGAATCGAGCCGCCCACGATCGGCAGGTCGGCGTTCGAGCCGATGAAGTAATGCGGGTATGCGTCCACGAAGTCCAGCAGCCGCTCGAACGTCTCCGGCACGATCCGCATCGGCACATGCTCGCCACGCAGCACGATGCTGTGCTCGTTGTAATACACGTACGGGGAGTACTGGAAAAACCACTGCTCGCCCCGCAGCGTCAGCGGGAGAATCCGCAGATTCTGTCGCGCGGGATGATCTGGACGGCCGGCATAGCCGACATTTTCCCGGCAGAGCAGGCACTTCGGATATTCGGTCTTCGTCTGCGGCAGGCTCCGCAGCAGCGCGATCTCGCGCGGGTCCTTCTCTGGCTTGGACAGGTTGACCGTGATCTCCAGCTCGCCGTCGTCCGTCGGGTGAAGCCAGTAGCCGTTCTTCGAGATGCGGTCCATCCGAATATAGTTGGAGTCGATGTTCAGCCGGTAAAACCAGTCCGTCGCCGCCCGCACGCCCTCCGCAGCCGTCAGCCGGCCGAACGCCGCCGCGGTCTCCGACGGCCGGGGCATCAACAGCCCCATGATCCGGGCGTCGAACAGATCGCGCTGGGTCGTCGTGTCGTCGGGGATCAGCCCGAGCGTCGCCGCCGCGTCCAGCAGCGGCTCCAGCACCGCGACCGGACTGTCCAGCTCCTCCTCCGGCAGCGGCCCGCCCGCCGGCGCGGCCAGTCCGAACAGGTCCAGCAGCGCATTGTGCGCGTGATCCTCGTCGAGCTCGCCGATCATGCCGCGCCGCAGCGCGAACCGCACGAGCCTGCGAGTCAGCAGGCCGACCTCGTCCCTGAGCGCCTCCGTCATGCCGCCGTCCGCGGCTTCGCCCTTGTTGCTCATCTCGCGTCATCCCTTCCGTCTGTATAGCCTCGCTTGCTGCTCGGCGCGCTTCGCTCCGGACCTGTACGGTGTCCGGATACATGCTGCGCCCGGTCGCTCCGGTATTACTTGCCGTACCCGTCCGGATGCGCCGAATGCCACGTCCACGCGCTCTCGACGATCGGACGCAGGTCGGCATGCTTCGGCGTCCAGCCGAGCTCCGTGCGGGCGCGCTCGGAGGAGGCGATCAGCACGGCCGGATCTCCCGACCGGCGCGGCACGATCTTCGCTGGTATCTCATGCCCCGTCACCTCACGGGACACGTCGATGACCTGCTTGACCGAGAACCCCGTCCCGTTGCCCAGGTTGTAGACCGCGCTCTCGCCGCCGCCGCGCAGCCGCTCCAGGGCGCGGATATGCGCATCGGCGAGATCGCTGACGTGGATGTAGTCGCGGATGCAGGTGCCGTCCTCGGTCGGGTAGTCGTCGCCGAATACCGAGATGAACTCGCGCTGGCCGAGCGCGACCTGCAGCACGAGCGGGATCAGATGCGACTCGGGATCGTGGTCTTCGCCGATGCGCCCGCTCTCGTGCGCGCCCGCCGCGTTGAAGTAGCGCAGCGACACGGACTTGATGCCGTGCGCGACGTCGAACCAGGAGATCATCTTCTCCATGGCCAGCTTCGTCTCGCCGTAGGCGTTGGTCGGCTTGGTGCGGTCGTATTCGTCGATCGGCACCTTCTCCGGCTCGCCGTAGGTCGCGGCGGTCGAGGAGAAGACGATGCGGGAGACGTTCGCCTTTTTCATCGCCTCGAGCAGCACGAGGGTGCCGTATACGTTGTTGTTGTAATATTTGCCGGGATTGGTCATGCTCTCGCCCACCAGCGAGTTGGCCGCGAAGTGGATGACGCCGTCGATCTCGTTCTCGGAGAAGATCACGTCCAATATCGCCTCGTCGCGCAGATCGCCCTCGTACAGCTTGCCGCCCAGCAGCGCTTCCTTGTGCCCCTGGTACAGATTGTCGAGCACGACCACCTCTTCGCCCTTGTCCAACAACGCCGCTACCGTATGAGAGCCGATGTAGCCCGCTCCGCCCGTCACCAATACTGCCATGTCAGATCTCCTCCTTCGCTTCGTGTACGCCGTCGCCGATATCGCATACGTAAAAATCCGCCGTCAGCCCGGTCGCAGCCTTGTACTTGTCGCCGACTTCAGCAATAAACCGCTCCACCGCATCCTGATGCACGAGCGAGATCGTGCAGCCGCCGAAGCCCGCGCCCGTCATGCGGGAGCCGAGCACGCCCGGCACCTCGCGCGCCGCCGCGACCATCGCGTCCAGCTCCGCGCCCGTCACCTCATACAGGTCGCGCAGAGAGTCGTGCGACGCATTCATCAGCCGGCCGAAGGCGGCCAGATCGCCCTGGCGCAGCACTTCTACGGAGCGGCCGACGCGGTCGATCTCCTCCACGACGTGGCGCGCGCGATTTTTTACAGTGTCGTCCGCGATCAGGTGCTCGAACTCGTCGTACTGCCCGAGCGTCAGCTGGCCCAGCAGCGTCAGCTCGGGGAACGCGGCGCGCAGATCGCTCACGGCAGCCTCGCACTGGGCGCGGCGCTCGTTGTACGCGGAATCCACGAGTCCGCGGCGCTTGTTCGTGTTGCCGATGACGAGCTTGCAGTCGCCCGATTCGAACGGGACGAGCTCATGCTTCAAGGTGTCGCAGTCGAGCAGGATCGCATGATCCTTGCGGCCGTTGGCGACCGCGAACTGATCCATGATGCCGCACTTCACGCCGACGAACTCGTTCTCCGCATGCTGCGACCAGCGCGCGATCTCGACCGTATCCGTATTCCGGCCCTCGAGCGTCAGCAGCGCATACGCCGTGACGACCTCGATCGACGCCGACGAGGACAGCCCGGCACCGTTCGGAATCTCGCCGTGGAACAGCATATCGTAGCCGTGCGGCAGTTCGATGCCCCGCTGGCCCAGCTCCCAGACGACGCTCTTGGGATAGTTGGTCCAATCGTCGTCGCCGGTGAAGGTCAGACCGTCCAAGGAGACGAGGCGCGTATCCGCGGGAAAGTTGGTGGAGGCCAGACTCAGCTGCCGGTCGGCGCGCGGACGAATGAGCAGCGTCGTGCCGAAGGTGAGCGCGGCCGGAAAGACGGCGCCGCCGTTGTAGTCGGTATGCTCCCCGATCAGGTTGACGCGGCCCGGCGCCTCGAATATACGAATGCCGGACTCGTCGCCGCCGAAGCGGGAGATGAATTGCTCGCGAAGCGTCGGATAATGAGGCATGATGAGATTCCTCCTAAAATGGATGGGGCTGCGATTTACTAACAGTATAACGTCACAACGCGCGGACGGGAAATGGCTTGATATGCGTACTCTATGGAGAAATGTGACTTCGTGCGGTACAATCGCGAATAGAAGCAAACCAAGGAGCGCGGAACCGATGAACGATACGCCTACCTATCGCGTGGCCTCCAATCCGGCCCGCACGCTGCCCCAGGGGCTCGCCGTGCTGTTTGCCGGCGAGAGCCAGACCCGCCCGCTGCATCGCGTCGGCCCCAAGGTCGTCGACTATTATCTGCTGCACCATGTGATCTCCGGGCGAGGCATGTTCGAAGCGGACGGCGAGACGCGTTCGCTCGGCCCGGGCCATACGTTCCTCATCCGCCCGAAGCGGCTGTTCAGCTACGCCTCCGACGCGGACGATCCCTGGCGGTATCGATGGGTCGCCTTCGCGGGAGACCGCGCCGAGGCGCTGCTCGCCGAAGCGGGGCTCGGCTCCGATCGGCTGGTCGTACATTCCGGCGACTCCGAAGCCCCTGCGGGCCGCTGCCTCGACATATTCGAAGCGTTCCGCACGCGGAGCGCCTCCGCTTCGCTCGAAGCCGCGGGACAGCTGCATCTGCTGCTCGCCTGTCTGAAGGCGGCGGGCACGGAGCTTGAGGAGCGGCCGCCCGTCGCCGATACGCACGGCGAGGAGCTCGTCCGGCAGGTGATCGGCTATCTCTCCACCCAGTATGCGGAGCCGCTGTCGATCGAGGCGATGGCGGAGACGCTTGGCTACAATCGCGCCTACCTGTCCCGGCTGTTCAAGCGCCATACCGGCGTGACGCCGATCGACTTTCTGTCGCGCATCCGGATCGACCGCGGCAAGCGGCTGCTGCGCGAGCGGCCGGAGCTGACCGTGGAGCAGGTCGCTTCCTCGGTCGGATTCCAAGACGGCTTGTATTTCTCCAAGCAGTTCAGACGCGCTTGCGGCGAGACGCCGACCGGCTACAGGACGCGCACGCTGCGCTCCTGAGCTTTCATACCGAGCGTTACGCTCATTTTCCCCTCTCCGCAACCCGGTTCGTGCCCCTTGTCCCCGTCGGCATGCTGCGCCCTCGTCCGATGATGGCGTTTCCATCGATATTATCGATGATCGGTATGCGAATCGCGCGATACCTCTCCGCCGTTCGAGGATGTTAAGATAATCCTCAACAAACGACCGAGGGGGCGATATAGTTGTTGATCCAAGATCATACGGCTTATAAAATATGGGAGAGCACGATCAAGGAACATGAGCGGAAATGGGCGTTCGAGCGCCAGCACCGCGAGACGAAGCGCCCCCGCGCCGATCTGCCCGCGACCTGGCTCGCGCTGATCCTGGCGAGCACGCTGCGCATGTATTGATCCGCCCACAGACAGGTGGTGGCCAACGTGGATTTTATTTATATTCGGTCGTTCCTCGAGGTAGCGCGCTGCCAGAGCTTCACCAAGGCCGCGGACAATCTGGGCTACGTCCAGTCCAGCGTGACGACGCATATTCAGAAGCTGGAGCAGGAATACGGCGTCATCCTGTTTGAGCGGTTCGGCAGGTCGATGAGACTGACCTCGGCCGGCGAGCAGCTCCGCGACACGTTCGAGCAGATCCTCGCGCTGTACGAGAGCTCCAAGCACATGATCTCCAGGCCCGCCAAGGGTCATCTCGACATCGGCACGATCGAATCGCTGTTCTCTTTTTTCCTGCCCCCCGTCTTCCACCGGTTTCGCCACAGCTATCCGGAGATTAATCTTCAGGTCCATCCGATTACGGAGACGCAGATACTGCAACTGGTCAAGACCGGGGAGATCGACATGGGCGTCGTGCTCGATCAGCCGATCCAGGAGGAGGACATCGAGTCGATCAAGCTCAGGGAGGAGGAGCTGGTGCTCGTCGCCAGTCCCGGACATCGCCTGCAGCATGCCGTCCAGCTCGACGCCTCCGACTTGAACGGACAATCCTACATCGCGACCGAGCATACTTGCACCTACCGGCATGCGTTCGAGCGGCTGCTCGGCAGACATGGCGTCGCGTACGACGTGCACCACGAGTTCGGCAGCCTCGAGGCGATCAAGCAATGCGTAGCCTATGGCCTCGGCATCGGGCTGCTGCCGCGAATCTCGGTGCTGCGCGAGCTGGCGGAGGGCAGGCTGATCCGGCTTCCGTTCGCGCATCCGGACATTACCTTTTATACCCAGATCGTCATCCACCGCAAAAAATGGCGCGACCCCGCGATCCGCCACATGATCGATCTGCTGCACGAGGCGGCCGGCATGGACGATGACGGCCTCATACCGCGGGCACAATAAGCGCATGCGAAAAAGAGCCGATACCGGACGATGCCCGGTGTCGGCTCTTAAGCATATGCCTCTCTCTACCCGCGCTGCACGGCCGCAGCCCGTTCCCTCGGCTCGGCCGGAGCTTCGTCGCGCCCTTCGAAGTTCAGCTTGTCCGCCACCAGATAGAGCGGCCGCCGCTTCGACTCCTCGTAGATGCGACCGATGTACTCGCCCAGCACGCCGAGCAGCGACAGCGTGATGCCATGGAAAAACAGGCTGATGACGATCAGCGACGTCCATCCCTCCGTCGTCGTGTCGGTGAAGATGCGCTGACAGATGACGACGATCAGGTAGACGAAGCCTGCTGCCGACAGCAGGAAACCGAGAATGCCGGCGAGCTTGAGCGGCTTCGTCGAGAACGAGGTGATCGCGTCCAGCGACAGCCGGACCATCTTGCGCAGCGGGTACTTGGTCTCCCCTGCGAAGCGCTCCTCCCGCGCGTACTCGAGGCCGATCTGGCGATAGCCGGCCCAGGCTACCATGCCGCGGATGAAGCGGCTCCGCTCCCGCATGCCGCTGAGCGCGTCGCACACTTTGCGGTCCATCAGCCTGAAGTCGCCCGTATCGACGGGGATGTTCACGCTTGTCATCGCCGCCAGCGTGCGATAGAACCACTTGGCCGTCGTCTTTTTGAACCAGGTCTCTCCTTGCCTGGATATGCGCTTGCCGTAGACGACGTCGTAGCCTTCGCGCCAGAGCGCCAGCATCTGCGGGATCAGACCCGGCGGGTCCTGCAGGTCCGCATCGATCAGCACGACGGCCCTGCCCGACGCATGGTCCATGCCCGCCGTCACGGCGATCTGATGACCGAAGTTGCGGGCGAAGTCGAGCAGCTTCACCCTGTGATCCCGAGCGCAGATGCCGCGCACGATGGAGGCCGTTCTGTCTCTGCTGCCGTCGTTGACGAACACCAGCTCATAGCTCTCCCCTGTCGCAGCCAGCACCTCGGTCAATTTTGCATAGGTAGTCTCTATGACCTCTTCCTCATTGTACATCGGGACGACGACGGACAGCGTCACCACTGCAGCCATGCGGCTTCCTCCTCAACAGTACGTACTATCAATCAGAATCCCCAACTCGGGAGCCAGCGTATGCCGAAGTTCATCCATTCGCGGCTGATGGTCATGCCGGTGAGCACCGGATAGAACCAGACGAACAGCACGGCGGCCCCCGCCACGACGACGACGGTGAACGTCCTGCCGTAATACCAGCGCTGCTCCAGCCATCTGAGCATCCACACGATGGACAGAATCAGCAGCGGCACCATCGGGAAGTAGTGGTACAAAAACGTAATGCTGCGCGGCGAGACCATCCACGGCACGTAAAACGATAAATACATAACCGCGATGGTCAGCACCGCCTTGTCCCGGTTGCGGGCGCCCAGCCACCAGGAGAGGAGCAGGGCCGCCAGGCCGCCCCACCATATGACCGGGTTGCCGATGGCCGCGATGCTCTGCGCGTCTCCCTTCGCCAGGTCCTTGCCGCCGTAGTACCACACCGGGCGCAGCATCTCCGGCCACGTATACCACTTGGAGGAGTACGGATGCTTTTCTTTGACGCCCTTGTGATAGTTGTAGATGTCCTTCTGGTAGCGCGGCAGGTCCTTGAGCCCGTCGTCGGCCTTGGTCGCCTTCTCGTACGGGATGTACGAGGCTGCATAGATGCCTGCGGGCACCGCCACGAACAGGATCAGGCAGGACAGCAAGGTCAGCGTCAGCTTCTTGAAGTAGGCGCTGCCGTACTCCCAGCGCGACTCGCGCCAGCGCCTGTACAGCGCCAGGAACAACAGCACGGCGAGCCCCGCGCCGCCGTACATATAGTTCCACTTGACCGCCGATGCGCAGCCGAAGAAGATACCGGACAGCGCCAACCATCCGAAGCTGCGCCCGAAGCCGCCGTACTCCCACTTGCGCTCGCCGTACTTGTACATGAACGTATACATCAGGATCGTGAAGGTAACGCCGAAAATATCGACGTTGGCCATCCGCGAATGCACGAGATGAAAGCCCTCGAGCACGAGCAGCAGCGCCGCAATGAACGCGTAGCGGGTGCTGCGGAACATCGCCCGGGCGGCTGCATAAAACACCGGCACCATCAGCGTGCCGAATACGGCGGCCATGAATCGCCAGCCGTACGGCGTCATATCGAACAGCCGGATGCCGAATGTCAGCAGCCACTTGCCGAGCGGCGGATGCGTCCATTCGTAGGGCTGCATCTGATGGATAAATTCGTAGGCGGTGCGCCCGTGGTAGATCTCGTCGAAATACATGCTGTTGCGGTAGTCGGGCCGGTACGGCGCCTCGTCCTGCTCGTCGAAAACCTGGGCCCCCGCCCCCTCTGCGTCCGCTCCGGCCTTGCCGACAGGCTCGATGCCGGATATCGCGATGCGCGCCTTGGTGCCGGCCTCGAAGAAGCCCGCCTCGTACAGGGTGTATCCGGTGCGCTTGGCGGTGAACCGCATATAGCGCGCGCTGGCCGGCTTGTCCTCCGCCATCCAGGTGAAGACGCGCCCGGTCTTGTGCTCGACCGTCAGATACGGCGTCCAATTCACGCCGTCCGCGGACGAATCGATCTGCGTCTCTCCCGCGGCGCCCGGTCCCTCATAGAGATTGATGCGGCCGACCTGGCGCAGCTCGCCGAAGTCCGCCACGAAGCCTTCGCCCGAAGCGCCCGGCCGCCAGAAAGTCTGGGGCCCGTGCCGGTTGCCCAGATCGTGAAGAGACAGCAGCGCCGAGACGAGCATGAGCAGCGCGATCAGGAGCAAATCGATGCGTCCCCAGGGCCGCCGGGTCCGATCCTCGTCGCGGCCGAAGCCATAGGCGGACAGGCTGCCGCCGTAATCCCGTGATTCCATGATCGTCCTCGCCCTCTAAAATAATCTGTTACCTATTGTAGTCTATAGCAAGGCCTCTCGGAAAGCCCGCAATGATTCAGCGCCCGGTCGCAAGGGTAAAAAAAAGCAAGCAAGACGATCATAGCTTATGACCCCAATTACAAAATGGCTTAGCCATTACAAGGAGGAATTCACATGGCAGGAATGGTTAAAGGTGCGGTTATCGGCGGTGTAGTCGGAGCGGCCGCAGCGCTGCTGCTGGCTCCGAAACCCGGACGCGAGATGCGCCAGGATCTAATGGCGGCCTATAACAAATCGATGGACAAATCGAAGGAATGGGCCTCCACCGCCGGTACGAAGACGCAAGAGCTGGCTTCCAAAGTCGGCCAGCAGGCTTCGGATATCATCAGCCAGACCAAATCGGCGATGACGAACGCGAAGGACGGCATCAACGCCGCGAAGGACGACATCAGCGCTTCCCTTCAAGAATCGCACAAACCTAACTGAATGCTCTACAAAAGCCAATCCCCGGGTATCCCGGGGATGGCTTTTGTATGTGGGCATCGGCAACTTCAACCACAAAGGAGGCTATCCCCATGCAGGAAAAGAGCGCAGCCGGACCGGAGCAGACCAAGGCCGAATACAGCGCCGAGGCCGACAGCAAACCGTCTGGGCCGATCCCGACAAGGACGCTCGATGAGGCGCGCAACGGCTCCATGGTCCAGGACTTCGACGATCTGAAGCGGCTGGGCGCGGACATGGAACGCGTCAAGACCGGCAGCGAGCTAAGCGAAGAGGGGCTGGTCAGCGACCCGAACCAGGACGATTCCTGAGATCCCGTCCCGAACCGCTCCCACTATCCGGACGCCAAAAATGAAGGGCCTCCGAGGAGGCCCCTAACAGGTTGCGTCGATCAGCCAGTCTCCTGTACGCCGTGTGCAATCGCTTCCCGATTAAGGAGCGACCGCAGATCGCTGGCGTCCAGTGCCTGGTCCAGCAGCGACACGACGGAAATCGAAGGTACGCCGTCTCTAACGAAGTCTCCTCCGGAGAGATGGTAGCCGAACTCCCTCAGAATGGTGTACGTCTGGCAGAGCTGATCCGCCGCTCGCACAGCCTCTTGCTCTGATGGATATTGAGCCAGCCGGTTGCCGTTACCAAGTGGCGTCTTGCGGGATTGGATGCTCAGTGTATGGGCTTCGTCTTTTTGCCTGACCACGATGTCGCACTCGAAGCATTCGATTCGATACTTGACTGTCATCATGCCCACCGCCTTCGGCGAAGTGAATGTGTAGCTTACCGATTATTACCCGACGCCCCGCACCTAGAAACAGTGCGGGGCGTCTGGAATTAATTGGATTCCTCTTCGTCGGGTTCGGTAAGCCATCCCTTCAGCTTCTCGATGGCGCGCCGCTGAATACGGGAGATGCTCATCTGGGACACCTGGAGGCGATCGGCCGCGCTGCGCTGCGACAGACCTTCTTCGTACAGCAGCAGCAGCACCTGCCGCTCCTCGGGCTTGAGCTTCATCATCGCTTCCTGCAGATCGATTCTGCGATCGACGCCGGCGAAGTCGTCGGCCGTCGATCCGATCAGCTCGCCGAGCGTTGCCGTATTCTCCTCCTGGGACACCGGCGTATCCAGGGAGACGTAATGATGCAGCTCCCTCCCGGCCAGCACTTCAAGCGTATCCTCTACGCCCATTTCCAGAAACTCTGCGATCTCCTCGACGCTCGGAGAGCGCTCGAGTCGGACGGTCATCTCGTCGATCGCCTGCTGCACGACGAGTCCCTTCTCCTTGATCCGGCGCGGTACTTGTATGTACCAGGACTTATCCCGGAGATAGTTCTTCATCTGGCCGACGATGCTTTTCATGGCGTACGGCTCGAAGGGCATGCCGAGGTCAGGGTCGAATTGCTTCAGCAATCTGAAGAGCGTCATCCTGCCGACCTGGAACAGATCCTCCTGCAAGCTCAGATGGCTGCGCGACATTTTGTGCGCGGCCATACGCACGAGCGGCTCGTAATGCCGGATGAGCTCCTCGGCCAGATCATTGCACAGCGTTTTCTGATATTCCAGCAGCTTCAAGATCGCGTCGTCGGGCAGACGGGCGCTCGATTGAAGGCTCATACTGTTTCTTGAGCGAGCCGCCGTTTAGTTAGTATGACTCTTGTCCCTTGATTGCTCCGGATCTCTACTTCGTCCATCAGTGCTTGCATCAGATAAAGTCCCAATCCGCCCGACTGGATTTCCTCGATGGACTTTCCGTGCAAGGTGGACGTCGACCGGTCGCTCACCTGTTCGAAGCTGATACCCGAGTCGCTCACCGCGATCTGCAGGCGGTCATCGCCCATGACGGTAAAAGAAACCTCCAGCTGACCGGGCTGCGAATGGTCGTATGCATGCAATACAGCATTGTTGCAGGCTTCGGATACGGCCACCTTCATGTCTTCGATTTCCTCGAATGAAAACTTCATCTTGGCGGCTATGCCGTACAGGGTCAAACGAATAATATCAACGAACTCGGCTTTGGCGGGTACCGTCAGCGTCACTGTCCCATCGTTTCTCATCGTTGTTCCGTCCTCGTTCCCTTCGGATTGTAATTGCTCATTGGTATTAAGCATTCGGAGAAGCAGCCAAAAACGGAGTGATCCCCGTCATGTCGAATAGTTTCTGAATCGTCGAAGGCACTTCTTCTACTCCGAAAGGGGCGTTGCGAGAATGACGGGCCTTCACAATACTGATCAGAATGCCAATCCCGGTGCTGTCGATGTATTTAAGATCTCGAAGATTAAGTATGAGCTTGCGGTCCGACAATTCCATGAGCGGCTCCATGACGGAGCGCATTTGGGAAGCCACCTCCAGATCAAGCTCGCCGGCAATACGCACGACGGTCAGTCCATCTAGATTTTCTGTTTGGAACGTCAATTTTTCGTTTTGCATACGAAACCCCTCTCCAATATTTCATAAATTTCATTACCCCTTCGCCGAGGCGTTTGAAACACCGAAACCGGCTTAAAACCTTGTTTCGCGGTGCACGGCGTCCGGGTAATGTAGGATAACCCAACACTGGATAATAATTTCACCGAGGAGCTGATAATCATGGATAAAAATGTGGACATCGAACGGCATGAGGTGCACGAAAAGTCGGATTCCAGCATGGTGTGGTCGACCTTTATCAAGTATGCCGCTTACCTCGTCATTTTTTTCGGCGTTCTCTATCTCATTATTTACTACCTGCTCCCGCTCGTCTAAACCGTCCGGGAATCGGAAATACTTGAACGAGCTTAACATGATGGAGGCGTTCGTTTGCACCCGCTTCACTTCGGTTCGCTGCTATGGCCGTCCAACAACAAAAAAATCGTGCAATATCCGACACTCTCCGGCGATGCCGAACGTTGCGATGTATTGATCGTCGGAGGAGGCCTGACGGGCACGCTGATCGCCCACAAGCTGACGGAAGCCGGCTTGTCCGTCGCGCTCGTCGAAGAGAACGGGATCGGTTCGGGCAGTTCCTCTGCCAGCACCGGTCTTTTGCAATACTCCAACGATATCATGCTGTCGGACCTGGCATCCCAGCTCGGCGAAGACCGCGCCATTCTATTTTACCAAGAATGCAAGCATGCGGTCGAGAGGTTATGTCAGCTTGCCGCGAGACTGCCCCAGGATGTCGGCTTTAAAAGGCGGAGCAGCCTGTACTACGCCAGCTCGGCGCAGGACGTCCCCAAGCTCCGGAGCGAGTATGAGATGCTGTGCAAAAACGGATTCAGTGTCGACTGGCTAGACGAGGCCAAGATCAAAGCCGACTTTCCGTTCGCCAAGCCGGCCGCCCTTGTGACGAGCGGGGACGGCGAGCTCGATCCGTATCATTTTGCCGTACGCTTGGCCGAGCAGGCCGCAGACCGCGGTCTGCGCATATTCGAGCGCACCTCCCTCGTGTCGGTAGAAGGAACGAAGGGCGATTTGCTGTGCCATACGACAGGAGGTACGGTCCGGGCGCAGGCAATTGTGTATGCGGTCGGCTATCGCCCCGAAACAGCTTGCTGCAGCGCAATCGACGTCAAGCTGGCGCGTACATACGCCATCGCGACGCGGCCCGTCCCCAGCCTGGCCGAATGGCATCAGCGATGGCTGCTGTGGGAGACGGCCCGCCCGTACCTGTATGCCCGCACGACGACCGAAGGGCGCGTCATTATCGGCGGATTCGACGAAGACATGCGCACGCCCGTGGAGCTGCAGCATCAGCTGCGGGCCATATCGTTGCGGCTGCTTGACGAGGCCAAGGCATTGTTCCCCCGACTGCCGCTCGAGCTCGAATACGAATGGAATGCGACCTTCGGCGAATCCAACGACAATTTGCCGTGGATCGGGGAAGATCCGGAACGCCCCGGTCATTATCTCGCATTGGGGTATGGGGGCAACGGCGCCGTCTACAGCATGCTTGCAAGCGACATTATTTTGGACGAGCTGCAGGACCGCCCGAATCCGCTGTCGTCCATCGTCGGTTTGCGCAATCGAAAAACCGGTCTGCCGACTTAACCGCAGACCGGTTTCTTTTTTTTGACCATGCAACCCGCTGCCGTTAGTTCACGATCTCCAGCGCGCCGGCCCGGCTCAGCAGATCTCCCGCCTGATCGTCCGGCCGCTCGCCTACGACGACGAGATAGCGACCGTCGTTGACAGCCTCCGCCAGCCGGTCCGTGTCCCCGCCCGACAGCCCCAGATCCGCCAGCAGCGAATCGGTATGCGGGCCGTCTCCGTTCAGGCCCAGCAATCCGCCGCCAGGAACGGCCAGGCCGGGTGCGGCGACGCCGGGGTTCGTGACCCCGCCGGCAAAACCGCCGGTGCCGCTCAGCTGAGGCACGGCGAACACGCCGGCGACCGGGACATCCCCGTCTCCGTCCCACGCGTCTCCGTCTCTGCGGCCGGAGAAATGCTCCCTGGCGGCCCTGATGCCCGCGATGCCCTCGACTTGAATCGCATCGCTCGCCGACAGCAACGGTACGTTTTCTTCGTTTTTGACGATTACGCGGACGTCATCCTTATGCGCGCCGCTGGCGCGCAGCAGCTCAACGGCGTCCAGAACTTGCTGTTCCTTGTCGAAGATCCCGATTGTGATTCCCAAGGGCGTTACCTCCTTATAGGCGCTAGATGCCAACACCGCCTTTTTGTAATTTTACCCTGGGAATGCCGCTTTGAACCGTACCGCGCACAGCAACCGGCGAGTCTCGTCAGCGCAGCTTGCGGTAGATCCGGTATTCGTCGTTCCACGTCTCGTAGCGGCCCGCGAAGCTCGTGAAGGCGACCGATTCCTTGTTGCCGAGCACGAGGAAGCCGCCCGGAGAGAGGCTGTCGTACAACAGCCCGTGCACCCGCTCCCGCAGCGCCGTATCGAAGTAGATCATCACGTTGCGGCAAAATATAATCTGGAATTCGTTGAAGGACCTGTCCGTCACCAGATTGTGCTCGGCGAATACGATCCGTTCGAGAATCCGGGGGTGAAGCGTGGCAAGGCCGTGATTGGACTCATAGTAGGAAGCGAAGTCCTGCTCGCCTCCTCCTTGAAGATAGTTGTGCGCGTACAGACTCAGGCGGTCCTGCGAGATCATGCCCTGCCGGGCGCGCTGCAGACTGGCCTCGCTGATGTCCGTCGCATAGATCCGCGACTTGCTCAGCATGCGGCTCTCTTCAAGCATAATCGCCATCGAATAGGCCTCTTCACCGGTCGCACACCCCGCATGCCAAACGCGCACGAACGTAGACTGATTCAGGATCGGCATGACGCGCTCCCGTATCAGCTTGAACATGCCCGGATCGCGGAACATCTCGGTGACCGGGATGACGAGATCGGACAGCAGACGCTCGAATGCGTCGCGATCGTGAAGCACGAGATTCTGAAGCAGAGATATCGTCTCCAACTGCTCGGTCGACGCTCTGTGCCAGATTCTGCGCCGCAAGGACGGGTAGGCATAGTTGCGAAAATCGTAGCCGTATCGCTTGAAGACGGCTTCCAGCAGACATTCGATCTCGATTTTCTCCAGTCGATCGTCATATGGGCTTATGTCCAGAAAATCTGTCATTACTAAACCACACCTTCGATAGAGACAAAAGCCGGCCTCGAGGAAACGGCTTCGCAATTAATCATAGGTAAACCGGATGCAGCGTATCGGCAAGCATGTAAATGCGTATGTACACTTCTGCGGTCATTCGGTCATAGCGCCTGCTTGACCTCGACGCGAACGAGGCAGCGGTCGTCGGGTCTGCGATCGAGAGATTCCTGTACGAGCAGCTGCTCCAGCGCCTTCGAGTCGCCCTCGGACTCCAGGATCGTGCCGGTGAGCTGGGCGATGCGCTGCTCCATGTCCCCGGGGAACAGATCCAGCAATCCGTCCGTGAACAGGTGCAGGACGTCGCCGGCGCGCAGGCTGGCCGTCTCGGTCGCCACCTCCATCTGCTCGAACATCCCGATCGGCGGCGCCGTCGCGCCGAGCTGGTGGGTCCCGCTGCCGTCGCCCCTCGTGATGAGCCCGGGCGGATGGCCGGCATTCACATACTCGATAATGCCGTTCTCCAGATCGATCCAGGCGCATATCCCGGTGCAGTAGTACTGGACCATCTCGTTCTCGTATTGGAGCTGCAGCAGCCGGCGGTTCAGCTCATTGACGATTCGCTTGGGCGTCACGGTCGTGCGCATCGCCTCATGCAGGACGGAGGCGGTGAACATGCTGATGAGCGACGAAGAGATGCCATGCCCCATCGCGTCCATGATCGCGATCAGATAATGGCGCGAATCGAGCACATGCCACGCGTACAGATCTCCGGCCAGCCCCTCGGACGCACGGAAGAAGGCGCGCATCCGCAGATTCTCCTCGTCGACGTCGTTGGGCATGACTGCCTCCTGCACCTGGCGGGCCAGGCTCAGCTCCTCATGCAGGCGCCGATCCCGTTCCTTGTGCCAGTCGAGCTCGGTCTTCAGGCGAAGCGCCGAACGAATCCGCGCCAGCAGCTCGATCTTGTTGATCGGCTTGGTCACATAATCCGTCGCGCCTGCATCGAGCGCCTCGGCCAGCTTGCGAGAATCGCCGATCGCCGTCACCATGATGACCGGTATATCCCGCAGCTGCTCGTCCTTCTGAAGCATGCCGCAGGCTTCGATCCCATCCGTGCCGGGCATCATCAGATCAAGCAGGATCAGATTGACGGAGACGGGGGTCTGCGCGCCCCGCCCCTCGGACCTCAGTATATCGAACATCTCGTCCGCCGAATAAGCGACCTGTACGTCTTCATAGCCCGACCGGTTCAGCATCTCCCGGACCACCATGACATTCATCGGATTGTCGTCCACGACCAAAATGCTCATAATTTACGGATCTCCTCGCCTCTATCATACGTTAAAGGTATCGCAGCCATAAGCAGCTGTAAAGCAAAAGCCTGCAAACGGGAATAAGGAATGAACGGGCCGCAGCCCCCTCATCCCTTATTCCCGTCAGCCGGCCCTTTCAGTCACGATCAATGCTTCGCCATCACAAGCACTTTGCCGCGATCGAGTTCGGCCTCGTACTGCTCCGCCTCTGCGGCGTCGAAGCCGAGCGCCTCGATCTTCGCGCGCAGTTCGTCCCCGCGATCCCTGAACAGATTGGCTACGGATTGAATCACGCCTTCCTCCGAAGCGCCGATCGTGTTCGCATTCGCGACGTCGGCGATGCGATCGGTGCGGCTCTCGCCGTGCGCCAGCACATAGATCTCTTCCTCGCGGTATCCTTGACGGTGAAGATCTTTCACCGTGTCGAATGCTTCAAGACCGTTGTTCACCAGCTTTGCGTACGCTCTATCCATAGCAGATTCCTCCTGTCGTGTGGTTCGGGTCGGATACTAATGATATAAACTTGCGAATCAGATTCGCAATGAATCGTCAGTTGTGACTGTGTCCGTTATATACCCGATGGCTGCCTGCTTGAAACGGCTCCGGCACATAGGCGGCGCTGTCGTACAAACGCGGCTCCTCCTCGGCCAGCTCGGCGGCGCGAACCGCCTTTTCTTCCTTGCTCTGCTGCTTCGCGCTGCGGATGGCGGATACGACATTCATGCCGACCTTGAACCATTCGGTCCACGTCTTCTTGCTCTCCGGACCGGGCTCGAGCGCGGCCACCTGCTGCCGCACTGCGCGGGACAAGGTGGACGAGATATCCCGCACCGCCCCCGTCGTCTCCTTCAGCGTCACCCCGGCATTGCGGGCAGCCTGGAAGAAATCGTCGGTAGACCGAATCTTGTTCTTCACGTCCTCGGAGATGACCTTGACGTTGTTGGTCAGGTCCTCGACCTGCGTATGCAGCATCCCCACCGTCTGATTCGCTTCCTTAATCGTGCCTTGGACGGAGACCAGCGTCTCCCGAGCCGCCTTCAAGGTAACGATCAAATATACGCAGAGGGCGGCGAAGCTGATCGCAACGACGACGACGCTCCAAGCCATCAATGCTTGGTTGCTCATGCGTATCACCTGCCTTTCTTAGGATTTCAATGTCGCTTGCATATCGTCAATTACCCCTGCCCGGCGCCGACGAAACGGCGAGATGCCTTGCTGCGAGCCGGATCTCGGCGTTCGCCCGATTGGACAACGACGAAGTTTGACGACATCTATTGTAGGATTAATTTGGCGGCAATGATGATGATTCAGCCTGCCGGGGCAGTGGTAAGGATGCAGCAAGATCATACCGGACACACCGCAAGCAAGGGAAAACGGGGGAACATCCACAAGCGACTCCCGGTCCTGCGAGGTATGATCACTATCGATACTTAGGAGGCGTTCTTATGTTATACTGGGCATTTATTTTCCTGCTCGTCGCGATCGTAGCCGCTATCTTCGGCTTCGGCGGCATTGTCGGAGCAGCGGTCGGCGTAGCCAAGTTCCTGTTCTTCCTGTTCATCATCCTGTTCGTCATCTCTCTCATCTTCGGACGCCGCCGCAACTTATAAACGCAGCATATAAATAAGTAAGCCCGGCAGTCCATAAGAGCGTTCGCGAAAAAACGGCAATCGTCTACGATCCTCGTAGCGTTGCCGTTTTTTACTGTCCGCTGCTTGCGCTTCCCCGGAGGCTTGACTGTGCCGCGGGATGACAGGTTTAACAAATGCTGTTTCAGCGCAGACAAAATGCGTTAATTAAATACATGCTTGTAATGCTGCATGTGCATTCCCCCAAACGGAGGTAGATCGCCCAATGCAAGCCTTGCTACTTGCCGGGATGCCGCGAGCGGACAATCCCGGAGGGTGGATGGGAACCGTGGCCAACCGGCCATGGATCGAACATCTGCTGCTGAACTGTCCGGCGCAGGGCGTCCGTGACGTCATCCTCGCCATTCCGGGAGATGAGGTCGGCCATGACATAGCGTCCCTGCTGGGAGACGGCTCCAAGTACGGCGTACATATCGCCTACTTGACCGGCTGGGAGCCGGGAAATACGGCCGGCGCGCTCCATGCCGCCGAGCCGCTGCTGCAGGAACGCTTCATCGTCGCTCACGCGGATGTCGTCCAGACGATTCGGCTCGACGAGGCGATGGCGCATCATGTGCGGGAAGGCGTCTTGGCGACCGTATGCCTGCTCGATACGGACGGCGATGCGCCGTTCGGCCATGTCTCCATCGATCTCGAGGGACGCGTCATCGCCATGCGCAACAAGACAGGCCCCGAATATGCGCCGTCTAACCTCACCAATTCAGGCGTATATATGATGAGTAAATCCGCGCTGTCCTTCATCCCGGATGCACCCGACGCAACGCTGGAAGAAACGCTGTTTCCTCTTCTGATCGGCATTGGAAGCGACGTGGCCGGCTATATCGCCAGCGGTTACTGGAAAGCCGCCGATACGCCCGAGCGCTACCGCGAGCTTCATTGGGATGTGCTCGACCGCAAGCTTCCGCTCTCGATCAGCGGTACGGAAATGAACGAGAAAGGCATCTGGATCGGCAAAAATGCGACCATCGGCAAAGGCGTCTTGCTCGTGCCTCCCGTCGTTATCGGCGACTATGCGATCATCGGCGACAAAGCGATCGTCGGCCCTTACTCCGTCGTAGGCAACTACTGCCGTATCGGCGCAGGCGCCCGAATCGCCAGATCGATCGTGCTGGACCGGACCGATGTCGGCGTGTCGGCGCGGCTAAACGAATGTGTAATCGGCAACGGCGTACACGACGCCGGCAGCCTGACTATTGCATAACAGAAATCAGACGCAAAATGCTGGAGGTGCGACATTAATGAGTCCAAAAACATTTCAAATCGCCTATGTGAGCACCTACGTCCCGAAAAAATGCGGTCTTGCGACGTATACGCATCATTTGCGGGAAGCGGTGCGTGAGGCGCATAACGGCATTTTTCCGGATCCGATCGTAGCGATGTGCAACGAAGACGAAAAGGAGCTCTATAATGAGAGCTGGCACTATCCGCTGCTCAAAAACGACCGGGAAGAGTACCGCAAAATGGCGGACTATCTCAACCGCAGCTCGGTCGATATCGTCTCCTTGCAGCATGAATTCGGCATCTTCGGCGGCGAGGCCGGTTCCTACGCGATCGATCTGATCAGCAGGCTGAACAAACCAGTCGTCACGACGTTCCACACGGTGTTCGAGACGCCTCAAGAGCCGTACGCCGCCGTGCAAGCCGAGATCGCGAAGCGGAGCGACCGAATTCATGTCATGAATCGCAAGGCGATCGGTTATCTGAACGACAACTTCGGCGTGCCGCTCGAGAAAATCTCCTTCATCCCCCACGGCACCCCGGTGCCGAGCCGCGCGGACCGCATCCGGACCCGCAGCGAATACGGCTGGGAGAAGCGCAAGGTGATCTTCCAGTTCGGCCTGCTCAGCCGCAGCAAAGGCGTGGAGCTCATCCTCCGCTCGATGGCGGCGGCGGTGAAGGCCGTGCCCGATCTGCTCTATGTGCTGGCAGGACAGACACATCCCGAGGTGCGCAAGCATGAAGGCGAGGCATACCGGGACGAGTTGAATGCCATGATCGAGGAGCTGGGCCTCCAGCATCATGTGCGTATGATCGACGGCTATATTCCGGAAGAGGAACTGACCTCTCTGCTGCAGGCATGCGACCTGTACGTGACGCCTTATCCGGGCATGCAGCAGATTACGAGCGGCACGCTGGCTTATGCGGTCGGTCTGGGCAGACCCGTGCTGAGCACGCCTTACATTTATGCCAAGGACCTTCTGCAAGGTTGCGAGGAGCTCCTGCTGCCTTACGGCGATGTAGAAGCTTGGAGCGTGAAGCTGATCGAGCTGTTCTCCTACCCGGAGAAGCTGAAGCTCTGCGAAAAGACGGCGGCAGATATCGGACGAAGCATGCAATGGCCGGTCGTGGGCCAAGAATACCTGCAGTTGCTCGAACGGACGGCTGCGGAGAAACGCTGGAGGATGGCCGATGTTATCTAACTCGAAGGGGCGGAGAAGTCCGCCCTCTTTTACACATCTGCGTAGAATGACGGACGATACGGGTCTGCTGGAACATGCGCTCGGACGCACGCCGCGCAGACTGGAAGGTTATACGACGGATGACAATGCGCGATCGCTGTGGGTCGTGACGGAGTGGCTGCGCGACGCGCCCGGCTCCGAGGTCGGAGAGTCGGACCGCCGCCTGCTGCTGGAGCTGGCCTCCATCTATTTATCGTTCATGCTGTGGCAGCAAAAAGAAGACGGCTGGTGGCACAACAACGTCGCCTACGATCGTTCGCCCGAGGAGGAATCGGTGTCCCACGACTGTCAGGGACGCTCCATCTGGGCTTGCGTGGATGCATGGGTCGGACTGCCCGATTCGCACAAGGAAGCGGCGAAGGCGATGTTCGAATGCGCGATGCCAACGATCCCCCGCATCGATTCGCTGCGCGGCAAAGGCTATACGCTGTCGGCCTGCGCGCATGCGCTTGAGGCCGAGCGGCTCGGCCAGATCTCCTTCAAGCCGGGCTGGCGCGAGCAGTTGAAGTCGCATGTCGTCCGGCTGCAGGATGAACTGATCGACATGTTCAATCGGCATTCGGACGAGGAGTGGCGCTGGTTCGAGCCTGTGATGAGCTATGGCAACGGCGTGCTGCCCTGGTCGCTGCTTCGCTCCTACCGGGTCACGCGTGCGCCCGAAGCGCTGGAGATCGGACTGGACAGCCTCTCGTCCCTGCGAATCGCCATGACCGCCGAAGAAGGCTGGCTCAGACCGATCGGCAACTCCGCCTGGCGGTCGCGCGAGCATAGCAGCCAATGGGATCAGCAGCCGCTCGAGATATTCAAGCTGGCGCTCGCGCTCGAGGAAGGCGCGATGGCGCTCGAGGAAGCGGGCAAGCAAGGCATCTCGCTGCTGCTGGCCTACGAGCAGGGCGCGGATTCGAACCGGACGCAGCCGGGCTCCCGCAAGTCGGGCGCAGGCGATCCTGCTGCGCCGGGCTTCCGCGGCGCGAGCGCCATCCGCGCGCCCGAGGTCGGCATCGCGCTGGCGGTACGCGCGGAGACGGAGGAGCGCTGGTCCGATGCCCGCGTCGCGGCGGCGTCGGCCAGGCCGTCTCCGGCGCGGCGCGACGATCGCGGCGCGGACGGGCAGGGCGAAGCCGCTGCGGCGGATCGCGGGCAGCGGCGCGTTGCGGCGCGCGGCGCGGGCGAGGCTGCGGCGGTGTCCCAGCCGCAGCCAGGCGATCGCGAGGGCGCGGCCTCGTACGCGACGGAAGCCCGCGCGATCGAGGTCGCGGACTACGCGGCCCAGCTGCGGGCGGCGCGCAACCGCTGCCTGGACTGGTTTTTCGGCGATAACGACCTCGGCGCCATCATGGCCGACGAGCTCGACGGCAGCGGCTGCGACGGCCTCCAGCAAGACGGCCCCAACGTCAACTGCGGCGCTGAGTCGACCATCGCTTATCTCATGACCGCCGCATTATGCCGATAACACGAACCTACAGCTATCATCCAATCCCCTGCAGGAATGCGGGGGATTTTATTTCTGTCGCTCCAGATCGTCGGCATACTTCCAGCGGCTCACGTCGCGGAGATGGGTGCCGAAGGCGTCGGCTTCGAGCCAAGCCTTTGAAGCGGCGGCCCGGAGGCGCAGAGCCGTAGTCGCTGAAGCGGATGCCCTCCTTCAAGCCGGTAAGCTCCATCTCCGGGATCAGCCCACCCAGGTTTCCTCTAACCTTCCACCACAAGTGCTGGGCCAGCAGCTTCTCGTCCTCTCCAACAAACAAAATAGGCCGCCCGCCGGATATGCTCCGGAACGAACGGCCTGTGCTTCAGGACCAACTATTCATCTATAGTCAGCATATATGCAACGCAATCGATCGGCAAGCAGCAAATGCTGCGTCAATCGTACCGCTCTGTCGAACGCAGCTTCGCCAGCGCCGCCTCGAAGTCGGCGGGCAGCGGGGCGCGGACCGACAGACGTTCTCCCGTCCAGGGGTGCGGCCAGACGAGCCGTTCCCCGTGCAGCGCCTGACGGGAGATGACCGCCCGTTTGCCGCCGTAGAGGCCGTCTCCGGCGAGCGGATGACCGATTGCGGCGAGGTGCACGCGAATCTGATGGGTCCGCCCCGTCTCCAGACGCAGCCTCACAAGCGTATAGCCGCCGAAGCGCTCGACCGTCTCGTAGTGGGTGACCGCAGGATCGCCCGTCTCGCTCACGCGGCGGCGCGTGGAATGATGCCGATCCTGGCCGATCGGCAGATCGATCTTGCCGCGATCCTGCGCCAGCTCGCCTTCGGCCAGCGCGAGGTAGATGCGCTCGATCCCTTTCTCGCGCATCGCCATATCGTACTGATAGTGGGCGAATTCGTTTTTGGCGTATAAAACGGGACCGGTCGTATCCTTGTCGATGCGGTGGATATGGCGAATGCGCACATCCTGGCCCGCCATCTCATAGTAAGCAGCGACGCCGTGCGCCAGCGTGCCGCGCTGACCGCGCTCGCTCGGATGGACTTCATAGCCCGCAGGCTTGTTCACGACCAGCGTGAAGTCATCCTCGTACAGCACATTGAGCTCCATCCAGTCCGGCGGAAAATCACGGTCTTCACGCGGAAACAGCGCAAGCCGCAGCGAAGCGCCCTGCTGTACGAGCCCCTTGGACTGCATGAGCTTCGAGACGAGCTTGGGCGCGAGCGGCGTATGCTTCATGATCTGCTGGACGGGCGCGCCAGCAAGCTCGCCGGGCAGCCGGAGCTCCAGCCACTCGCCCTTGCGCCGCCCCAGCTTGAGCATAGGGCCGACCGCCCCGGCCAAGCCGCCGGCGGCGATCCGCGGCTCCTGGCGGCCGCCCCGCGCGGAGCCCGCTGCGCCGCCGATCCCGTCGCGTCCGCGTCCGCCGCGATCGGGCGCCTTCCCGCCGTGCGCCGGGCTATGCCCGCTGCCCGGCGCCGCTCTGCCGGGGCCCGACGGTCCGCGGCCCGTCCAGCCGCCGGAGCCGGATGCCCCCCGGCCCGACGCGGCCGATCGGCTCTGCGCCTGCCCTGCGCCCCGGCCCGCGCCGGAACCGCGCGGCGTCTTGCCGTCGCTCGCGCGGCGCGGCGCCGGCGTACTGCGCCGGTCGTCCTGCCGCTGACCTTTGTGCTGCTTCGGCTTGCCCTGCCGATTCCGTCCGGCTCCACTCATTTGCTTCATCTCCGTACTCTCTTAGGTTCTTCGCACAATATAAGTGAACTAAGAAGGGATGTCAATTCTGCAGACGGTTCCCTGCGGCGGCATCATTCGTCAATGTTCGCCCCATGGACGACATGGCCGTTTCATCCGCGCCGCCCATGCATTTTGTCGGTTCGAGTCGGAACGGATTACAATTTGATTACAAGCCGTTTATTCGATGAAAGCGGACAAATAGCGCCATTTTACACCCGTATCCATGCCGGGACCTTCGTGGTAATTTGAATGCAAGGGACATGTCCCCCATCATCTTCAAGGAGGCCGGGAGCTATGAGCGCAAACGAAGACCTGCAAGAAGTAGAGGAATTGGAAGCGCATACGGAAGAGCTGGGCGAGGAAGCCGCAGAGGAAGCCGAAGCCGTCGCAGCCGCTGACGATTCGGACGAAGCGGAGGCGGAAGCGGAGGCGGAAGCAGAAGCAGCACCGGCCGTCGAGGATGCCGTCCTGGCAGACGACTGGGTCCCTGAAGACGATGCCGCCGCCGTGCAAACGATCGAGATCGCCGACGAAGCAGAGGCGGAAGCGGAGGTTGAGGCGGAGGCGGAAGACGACGCACCTCAAGCGGAGTTGGCCGAAGAAGCGGACGAGCAGACCGATTGAGCAAGCGCGCGACTGCAGCGGGACCGTGGAATCTACGGTCCCGTTGCGTTTGTCGGAGCAAAGCTCAGCGGCTGCGCAGCGCAGAGAGCAGCGCCCACCTGCGCTCGCGTCGCTTCATATATCGGGGCAGCGTCCGATAGACGGCGCCGCATTCGCGATAAGCCTGCTTCGCAGCGCCGCGGTCGCCCATCCGCTCGTAACTTTTGCCCAGCAGATAATAGGCTTCGCACGAAGAAGAATGCACGCCCTGGAACTCGCGCAGGTACATAAGCGCCTTGGCATCGTCCTTGCCCGCCCAGGCATCTCCCAGCAGCAAATACGGCATGCCGAACTTGACGCGCGGATTGATGTCCAGCGCCTGCAGCATATGCCGCTCCCCCGCCTCCAATTGACCCAGCGCCAGCTCGCATTGCCCCAGATCGCTCCAGTATTCCGCCGAATGCGCCATCCGTTCCTCCATGTCCGCGAGTTGGCTGCGGGCCTCCGCATACTTGCGCATGCCGATCAGCTCATGCGCCAGCTCCGACTTCGCGGGCGTGTCGTGAGGGTTCAGCAGCAGCTGCCTCCGCAGCTTGGCGACCCGGCTGCGCCGTCGGAACGGCTTCAGCAGGCTCGGGGTGATGCCGAGGAATCGCCGGTCCAGCACATAAAATATAACCAGCAGCACGATCAGGGCAAGAAACGGATTGCCCAGCAGCCAGGACAGCATGACGAACAAAAAGAATAACTTCATGAACGATCCCCCTCTCGCCGATCATATCATATAAAAGGGAAATAAAGGGAGCCTTATTGCTGACAAGCGCCGCTTAAACTCTGGGCCGCGCCCTGCTCGTAGCCTGCGCCTGCAGCGGGTCGTCCGGCCAGTAATGCTTGGGATAGCGGCCCTTCAGGTCTTTGCGCACCTCAAAATAAGCCTCGCGCCAGAAGCTGGCCAGATCGCGCGTCACCTGGACGGGCCGCTGCGCGGGAGACAACAGATGCAGCGTGAGCGGCACCTTGGCGCCCGCGACACGAGGCGATGCCGGCATGCCGAACAGCTCCTGCAGCCTGACGTGAAGCGCAGGCGCATCGGGATCGCCGTAGTCGACCGGCAGCCGGGAGCCGCTGGGCACCGCGATATGCGTCGGCGCCTCCGCGTCCAGTCTGCGCCGCAGCTCCCACGGCAGCATCGCCGTCAGCGCCTCCGCCATGCCGAGGCGCTGCAGGTCTCCGCGCGTGCGCATCCCCTGGACAAAAGGAGCCAGCCAGTCTTCGAGCCCGGCGAGCAGCGCTTCGTTCGTGAGGTCCGGCCAGCCCCCTGCGGCATCGTGGCGGCGCAGGAAGCGCATCCGCTCCAGCAGCTGACGGGAAGCCTTGCTCCAGGGGAGCAGCTCAAGCCCCTCGCGGCGCACGCCGTCCAGCAGCGCATTGGCCACGGCCGCCGGGTCCGGATCGGCCAGCGGTCCTTCGCGCAGCGTGAGCGCGCCCATGAACACCGTCCTGCGCGCTCTCACTGCGCCGGCCGCCGAGTCCCACACGATGCTGCGCCGCTCGCCGATCGCCTCCGCGAAGTGCCGTTCCAGGTCGTCCTGCCGCAGCGGCGCCGCAAGGCGTATGCGGCCTTCGCTCCCTTGATCGTCGAGCTCCGCCGCGACGATCCACGCCTCTGCAGCCAGCGGCTGCCCCTCCGGCACATAGGCGCCTCTGCCGCCGGACAGCGTGAACCTGCCGCCGCCGCGGAGTTTGCCTATCCGGTCCGGATAGGCGAACGCCAGCAGCAGGCCGCAGTCGTATGCGGCCGCCAGCGCGCCGCGCGGCTCCGCTGCCCGGCCGGCTGCGCCGGAGCCGACGGCGTCCTGCGCACCGCGCTTGTCCGGCGCAGCCGCAGCAGCGCGGCCCTGCGCGGCGGCCGCCGGCTCGCCCGCCTGCGGCCCCGCCCCCGCCGCTGCCGCGCCGCCGGCCGCCGCGAGCTGCCGCTCCAGCTGGCGCGCCTCCGCCAGCAGGCGCTCCCGGCGGCCCGCCTCGATGCGGCCGTCCCCGCGCGCGAGCGCCGCGAGCCGCGACGACAGATCCGCGTCGCGCGCGGCCTCGCCGCCCTGCAGCGGGTCTCTGTCGCCGAGCAGCGCGGCGATCCGGCAGGCGTCGGCGGCCAGGCCGAGCGCCTGCGAGCGCAAGATCATATGCGCGAGCCTGGGATGCGCGCCGAAGCTCGCCATCGCCTGCCCGTGCTTCGTCGGCGCGCCGTCCGCGCCGAGCGCGCCCAGCGCCGCGAGCAGCTCGCGCGCCTGCGTATAAGCCGCCGCGGGCGGCCCGTCCAGCCAATCCAGCTCCGCCGGATCGGACACGCCCCACACGGCCAGCTCCAGCGCCAGCGGCGCCAGATCCGCCTCGCGGATCTCGGGCGTCCCGGCGGGCGCCAGCTGCCGATGCTCCTCCTCCGTCCACAGCCGGTAGCAGACGCCCGGCGCGACGCGTCCCGCCCGTCCCCGGCGCTGATCGGCCGACGAGACGGGGATGCGCACCGTCTCAAGCCGCGACATGCCGGTGCGCGGCGAGAACCGGGGCGTCCGCATCTGCCCCGCATCGATCACGATGCGGACGCCCTCGACCGTGAGGCTCGACTCGGCGACCGGCGTCGCGAGCACGACCTTGCGGCTGCCCGGCGCGGCTGGCGCGAGCGCGCGGTCCTGCTCTCCCGGCGCCATGCTGCCGTGGATCGCGGCGATCTCGACGCCCGCTCCGCGAACGAGCGGCGACAAGGCCGCCGCCGTGCGGCGTATCTCCGCGTAGCCGGGCAGGAAGACAAGCGCGTCTCCCGCGTGCCGCAGCAGCGCCGCCGCTGTCGCCTCGGCGGCGAGCCGCTCGATCGGCGCATCCGGTCGGCGGGACAGGTACACCGTCTCCACCGGGTACACGATGCCCGGGCTCTCGATGACAGGCGCGCCGCCCAGCAGCCTGGCGACCGGTTCGGCCTCGAGCGTCGCCGACATGACGAGCAGGCGCAGGTCTTCCCTGAACAGGCTCCTGGCCTGCAGGCACAGCGCCAGGCCGAGATCGGCGTTCAGACTGCGCTCGTGATATTCGTCGAAAATAACGAGGCCGACGTCCGCCAGCGACGGGTCCTGCTGCAGCATGCGCGTCAGCACCCCCTCCGTCACGACTTCGACGACCGTCCGCGGTCCCGCCTTCGTATCCATGCGCACACGGTAGCCTATCGTCTCGCCGGCCCGTTCGCCGAGCCCCTTCGCCATATATTCGGCCGCGCTGCGGGCGGCGATCCGCCTCGGTTCCAGCATGACGATCTTGCGCCCCGCCAGCCAGGGCTCGTCCATGAGCGCGACCGGCACGCGCGTCGTCTTGCCCGCGCCAGGCGCCGCGACCAGCACGGCGCCGCCGCTGCCGCGCAGCGCGGCTCTAATGTCCGGAATCGTCCGGTCGACGGGATATGCCGGCATCCCAACGCCTCCTTCACCATGCAATCTGCAACCCTCAGTATAGCATGACACGGGCCGCCGACAGACTGCGAACTCGCCGCAACACCGTTTATTCGCGACTGCAGCTCGCGCCTCGGGCTCCCTCTTTTTACCATGTCTGCAACTTTCAATATTCGGCAACCGTCTATATGAGTATCACGCATCAGGAAAGGAGCGCGCCCATGCGCATCAAATTAACCGCCGCAGCCTTGCTCTTGACCGCATCGCTGGCCGCTGCCGGCTGCAGCAACCACAACAACGACGCGAATCCGTCCTCCTCCGCAGCGACGGCGCCCGAAGCCTCCGCTTCCTCATCCGCTACCGCCTCTGCTGCCGCGACCGCCACGGGCTCTGCCTCCGCCGCGCCTTCGGGCGAAGCGCCGTCGTCTCCTGCCGCAGGCGAAGGCCAGTCGCAGTACGGCATATTGATCAGCCTGCCTTCGGGCAACGAATACAAGTCCTTCATGAAAATCAGCGACGCGGATGCCGCCAAGGTGATCAAGCTGCTGGACGGCGCCGACTGGGAGAAGAAGGACAGCATCGCCATGGCTGCCTCCCCGACCTGCAAGCTGGCCAAGCTCGCGGGAGAACAGCAGAAGGACACCTATTACGTATGGACCGGGGACCCGGCGGCCTACGAGCTCGTGAAGGACACCGGCGGCAGCGCCTATGCCAAGCTCTCCAAAAAAGACAGCGCCGCGCTCGCCAAGCTGCTGCCGCTGCCTAACGCTTAAGTGTCTGCAAGACTGCGACAGGATCGAGCGGCCACCGCGTGCCGGCTCGGTCTTTTTTTTGTGTTTGGGAAATTCGGCGGGCGCGCGGTACAATAAAAGAAACGGTGAGGAGGAATCGACATGCGCACGATCGTCAGTTTGTTCGGGTTCGACCCGGAGCAGGAGCAGCGAATCCGGGCTGCGGCGCCCGGCTGCAACGTGATCTTCGGCAAGCCCGGAAGTCTGGACATAAGTCTGCTGGAGGAAACGGAAGTGCTCTGCGGCTGGTGGAAGGCAGCGGAGGAACGGGGGTTGGGCGATAGGCTCAAATGGGTGCAGACCGGCTCGGCCGGCGTGGACAATCTGCCGCTCACGGAGCTCGCGTCCCGGGGCATCGTCCTCACGACCGCAAGCGGCATACATCCGGTGCCGATGACCGAGACGGTGTTCGCCATGCTGCTGGCATTCACCCGCAAGCTGCACCGCGCCGTCCGCAATCAGCAGCACCGGCGCTGGGAGCGCGACGACGCATACGGGGAGCTGCGCGGACGCACGCTGGCCGTCGTGGGCGCCGGCGAAGTCGGCACGGAGATCGCCCGCATCGCGCAGGCGTTCGGCATGCGCACGCTCGGCGTCAGGCGCAGCGGCCGTCCGGGCCCCTACATCGACGACATGACGACGACGGAGCGGCTGGACGATGTGCTGCGGGAGAGCGATGTCGTCGTGAACGTGCTGCCGCATACGGAGGAGACGGTCCGGCTGTTCGATACCGGACGCTTCGCCGCGATGAAGCCGTCCGCGATCTTCATCAACATCGGCCGGGGGACGGCCGTCGATACGGACGCGCTGACCCGTGCGCTGCGGGACGGCGTCATCGCGGGCGCAGGACTCGACGTCTGCGAGCCCGAGCCGCTGCCGGAGGATCATCCGCTGTGGGCGATGGACAACGTCATCATCACGCCGCATATCGGAGGCGCGACCGATCGCTACAAGGAGCGGATGACGGACCTGTTCGTCGAAAATCTGGAAGCCTACCTGAAGACGGGTACGCCGGCCAAAAATATCGTCGATTACGGCAGAAGCTACTGAAAGGCCGGACAAGCGTCCGCCAGAAAGCTGGCAGGCGGTGCTTTGGCTTCCGCAGTTACAAAAAAACGCCCGGCGGGCCGCTTTTTACAAGCGTGCACGGCGGGCGTTCGGTTTGTGCGGGGCCAAGCGTCAGATCAGGTCAGCGAGAAATCGTCCAGATAGAAGGTGCCGTTCAGGCCCGTAATGTACAGGTACACCCGTACCTTCGCGGTGCCTGTCGGCGCCGTATAGGCGCCGCCGTGCACGTTGACGAAGCCGCTCGTCGTCGTGCCGTTGTACGTGGCCGCCGTGCTCTCGGAGATCACGCTGCCCGCGCTGTTTAGGAACTGCACCTTGAAGTCAAGACGCGTACCCGTGTTGGACGCGATGTTGACGTAGCCGTCCAGCGTATAGGCGGCGCCAGCGGCCGCATTCACGTCCTGATAGATCGCGAACCAGGGCGAGGTCGTGCCGCCCACGCGCAGCGAGGTGCCGCCGGAGCGCTTGACGGACGTGTCGCTATAGCAGTAATAATCCTGCTCGCATGTCCACGAGGCCGGCTTGCCGCTGCCGTTGCCGGTCTCGAAGCCGGGGTTCGCCAGCAGGTTGGAGCCGCCCGCGGCATCCGTCGTCACGCTCAGCGCGCTGCTGGCCGCCGAGACGTTGCCCGCAGCATCCTTCGCCTTGACCGTGAAGCTGTAGGCCGTGCCCGCCGTCAGGCCGGTCGCCGTGAACGTCGTCGCCGTCGCGCCCGTCGTCGAGCCGGCCAGCGTCGTGCCGCGGTAGACGTCGTAGCCGGTCACGCCGACATTGTCGGTCGAGGACGTCCAGGAGAGGCTCACGCTCGTCGACGTCTTGGACGGCGACGTCAGGTTCGTCGGCGCGCTCGGCGCCTGCGTGTCCGCGCCTCCGCCGCCGGAGCCGGATGTCAGCGAGAAGTCGTCAAAGTACAACGTGCCGCGATGATCGGTCATGTAAATATAGACGCGCGCCTTGGAAGTGTTGGCCGGTGCCGTATACGCGCCGTGCATGTTCGCGAAGCCGGTCGTCGTGGAGCCGGCTGCGTACGATGCGACCGTGTTGTCGGCGAGCACGGTGCCGGACGCGTTCAGGAACTGCACCTTCACGCTCGCGGCCGTCGTCGTGTTGGATGCGATATTGATGTAGCCGTCGAACGTGTAGGCGGTGCCCGCCGCCGCGTTCACATCCTGGTAGATGCCGTGCCAGGGGCCGGTCGTGCTCGATTCCTTGAGCGAGGCGTTGCCCGAACGCTTCACAGAGGTGTCGCGCGAGGCGTAGCTGCCTTGCTCGTACGTCCAGCTGGCGGGCTTGCCGCCGTCGTCGGATTCGAAGCCCGGGTTCGCCAGCAGGTTCGCCGGGATCGGCGCCAGCGTCGTGACGCTCAAGGCGGAGCTGGCCGCCGAGACGTTGCCCTTGGCGTCGCGCGCCTTCACCGTGTAGGAGTAGGCGGTAGAAGCCGTGAGGCCCGTATCGGTGAAGGTCGTGACGTTCCCGCTGGTCGAACCGGCCAGCACGCTGCCGCGATAGACGTCATAGGCGGTGACGCCGACATTGTCCGTGGAGGCCGTCCACGACAGCGTGACCGTGACGTCCGTCTTGGACGGCGACGTCAGGCCCGTCGGCACTGTCGGCGCCTGGGTGTCGGGCGCGGAGGTCGTCACGCTGAGCGCGCTGCTCGCTGCGGAGACGTTGCCCGCGGCGTCCTTCGCCTTGACCGTGAAGCTGTAGGCGGTGCTGGCCGTCAGTCCGGTGGCCGTGTAGAAGGTGGAGCCGGCGCCCGTCGTCGAGCCGATCAGCGTGCCGCCGCGGTAGATATCGTAGCCGGTGACGCCGACATTGTCGGTCGAAGCGCTCCAGGTCAGGCTGACCGTGCTCTCCGTCTTCGCCGGCGAAGCCAGGTTCGTCGGGGCGCTCGGCGCCGTCGTGTCCGGTGTCGTGCTGCCCTGGCGCACGGCCTTGACGCCGATGTCCCGCGTGAAGCTCGGGATGCTCAGCGCCACGGTGCCGCCGGAAGCGGTCGCCGTCGTCGTGGAGACGTTCGCCCCCGTCACCGTGTTGTAATAGGTGATGTCGTAGGTGCCGTTGTTCATGCCGGTCAGCGAGACGGACAGGCCGCTCACCGTGCGCGGGCTGCCGACCGTGTAGTTGGACTGGGTATCGTTCACCCAGAGCAGCGCGCGGTCCGCGTTTTTGTAGCCGCCGGCCTTGGTCGAGCTGGCCTGTGTGCCGAGATCGGTGAACGGCATGCCGATCAAATACTGCTCCTCGGGCTGTACGAAGTTCGCCAGCGCGGTATGCAGCGCCTTGATGTTGGCAGGCACGTTGAAGCCGGTGCTGCCAGCGAATTCCCACCACAGGTTGCCGCCGGCCGCGCCAGCCCGGAAGATCGGCGCCCACAGGCCGTCATGCACGTACCGCTGCACCGAGGCGTCGCCGGGATCCTCGCTGCCGCCGCTGATGCCCGCTTCTCCGACGAACGCCGGGCGTCCGCCGAAGTCGGCGACGAAGTGCTTGAGCTCCGCTTCCCACTTGTCGATGACGTTCGTTGCGCTGTCGTATTGATGATAGTTGGTCGCACTCATCGTCGTCAGGTTTTCCCAGGTCGTCTGGTTGAACTCCTTGTGGTCCTTCCAGGCGAAGCTGGTCGTCGTCGGGTGATTGTAGAAGTCGAGGCTCTTCCAGTAGTTGTCCACGGCCGCGTGCCAGTTGGCGCGCGTCGTCGCATCCGTATCGACGCGATTGTCGGACTCGTTCCAGTATTCGAGCATGCCGAGCGCGCGGCTGTAGCCCCAGCGGGCGAACACATAGCGCAGCAGCTTCTTCTGGTAGGCGATCGCGGTCGGGTTCGTCCAGAAGTCCGTATTGTTCTCGCTCCAGGAGGAAGGCCCGCCGTTGGCCGTGTTGTAGGCGTTCTGCGGCCAGTCGTAGTAGAAATCGCCGAAGCTGTTCATCGTCAGCATGATGTAGATGCCGTTGGCGGCGGCCGTATCCATCAGCGTATCCAGCCGCGCCTGATTGTCTAGCTGGTATTTGCCGACGCCGTCATAGGACATCGCGATGCCGTTCTGCGTCGTGACCGTCGGTCCCCATTCCGGCGCGTAGTTGCCCCACCAGACGCTGTACCAGACGCGCATGATATTCATCTTGGCGTCCTTGTACTGCGGCATGGCGGTCAGAATCTCGGACGGCGCGCCCCATGCGTAGTTCGTGCCGATCAGCGTCAGCTGCTTGCCGTAGCTGTCGACGAACCGGCTGCCGCTCACGCCCATGAAGCCGCGGTTCGCGCCGGGGCCGCCCGCCGTGAACGTATACGTGGACGACGTGCCCGTGCCGCTGCCGTCCGTGACCTTCAGGTACACGCTGTAGCTGCCCGTCTGCCGGGGCGCATAGCGCACCGCCCATCTCGGCGACGAGTTGGCATTGTAAAATCCGGGCACGACCTCGGTCTGCCCGCCCGGTGTCGTGAAGTATGCGCGCACGTCGACCTCGTCGGGATTGAACGGGTTGGCATACGTCGCGCTCAGATCGAATTTCATTTCCAGCTTGTCATATTGGGCAGGTGTCGTCGTATTCAAGGTCACGTTGGAAAAGGACGTCGTCGCCGAAGCTTGGCCCGGCGCCAGCGATATGCCGCCGAAGGCCGCTGCGAGCGTCAGAAGGGCGATCAGGCAGACTTTCCAGGCTTTTGCGAAGTTCACTTGTCATATTCCTCCTTTGATGTGCGATACGCGGATCATTGCTATGCAAGCGATAATTAAACTTCGGGTATGCCGCTATGCCGCCATATGCAAGCGCTTCCTCCTTTCCGTTCGATTTTTTCACGACGGCTTTTTTTCCGGGATGGCGATTCGTCGGGCCGACCGTCTTGGCTCCATTTTTCACCTGCGGCCCTGTTCAGACAACCCGGCGAATGCTCTTTTTCACCTGTCAAATCCGTCATTTTCGTTATACGGCGGTGCTTTTCTCGGCAAAAGCCAAATAAATCCCGCTCGAGGGCGTCCGATCGGACCCGGCTCGGCGGGATGCTGTAGTTTATTCCCTTCTGGTTCCCTCTACGGACAGCATGTACATCGTCATCGACTCGGCCTCCTCCGCGCACCATCGCCTGTACTCCGTCTCCGCGCGCTCCCACGATGCCGTCGTCGCATACCCGTCCCTCGCCATCTGCGGCCCCCGGCTCGCGGCTGTATCCGCCCATATCGAGGCGCGAGCGACGAAGTCGGGCTGTCCTCGTAGCGCCCGCTCATGCTGCGGGAATATCTCGACGGCTTCAAGCCCCGCTCCAGCCATCAGTTCCGCCAGGCGATCCGCGATTCCGTTGTGCAGACCGGCGTCCGTCCGCCACTGCAGATAAGCTGCATAAAAACGTCGCATGCTGTCCGGCGGGCTCGGCGACCATTCGATCTTGTCATGATTGTAATCGGCGATCACCACCCGGCCTCCCGGGCGGACGGCTGCAGCGAGACTTCGGATGGCCCGCTCCGGGTTCTCCAGCCAGATCAAGAGGCGCGACGCGAAAACGATGTCGTACGCTGCGTCGGCCGGCACACTGTACACATCGGCAGTGGCAAAGGACAAGCCCGGCGCATCGCCGTGACGGGCGATCGCATCCGCGATCAGGCCGGCATGACTGTCCAAGCCAAGGACCCGGCCGGACGGGCCGACCGCCTCGGCTATGCCTCTTGTGATCGCGCCCGTGCCGCAGCCTGCATCCAGAATACGCATGCCCGGCTTCAGCAGGCCGGCCAGACGCGGACACGATGCGTCCAGCGTGCGCCCGTTGAGCACGTTTTTCAGCTTGCCGCCCAGTTCGGTTTTACGACTGAGTTCCATTTCCTGGTCCATTCCGAGCCCTCCATGTTCGCGCACATTCGCATAGAGACAGATGCGTTTTTCTCAGTCTAACTTTGAATGTCTATTATTTTAAATATATAAATTCTATATTGTTTATAATTCAAATCTATAAATAGACAAGAAAATTATTTTCTTATATAATCATGATATCAGGTAATTAATTTTCTTATTTGGCGGGAGGCGAGCTGTGTATGGGCATCCTGCAAGCGATCGAAGACCGTCTGGACACGCTGCACCCGAAGGAGCGCGAGCTCGCGGAGAAGCTGCTCGGCCAGCCCCACGAAGCGGTCGGCATGACGATATCTCGCCTCGCCGAATGGGCGGGCGCGAGCTC
The DNA here is from genome assembly GCF_037963805.1 of Cohnella sp. 56. Taxonomy (NCBI): domain Bacteria; kingdom Bacillati; phylum Bacillota; class Bacilli; order Caryophanales; family Paenibacillaceae; genus Cohnella; species Cohnella sp. 56. The sequence goes on from NZ_JAZDQE010000019.1 coordinate 67,510, forward strand.
GGCCACGGTGTCCCGCTTCTGCCGCGCGATGCAGTTCCAGAGCTTCGCCGACTTCAAGATGAAGCTGGCTGCGGAGCTGGCGAGTCAGCCGGCGGCGGGACAGTACCAGGACATCGTGGCGGGCAATCCGCTGGCCGACATCGTCTCCGCGATCACGGCGAACCATGTGCGCTCGTTGACGGACACGACGAACCTGCTCGATCTGCAGCAGCTCCGCGCCGCGATCGCGGCGCTTCACGGCGCCGGGCGGATCGATCTGTACGGCGTGGCGACATCGGGACTCGTAGCGGAGGATTTTTTCCACAAGCTGATTCGGATCGGCAAGGCGGCGGCCGTCTTTTCGGACCACCATATGCAGCTGACCTCCGCCGCATCGCTCACAGACAGAGATGTCGCGATCGGCATCTCGTATTCGGGCGAGACGCTGGAGATTATCGACACCCTGCGATACGCCGCCGAGCGGGGCGCCACGACGATATCGATCACGCGATTCGGGCAGTCCACGCTGTCCTCGCATGCCGCGATCCGGCTGTTCACCTCGTCATCGGAGGCCGGGATGCGGCGTGGGGATATGGCGTCGCGCATCGCCCAGCTCCATGTGGTGGACGTGCTGTTCACGGGACTTGTGAGCGAGCACTTCGACGAATACGTGCCCAGGCTGGAGCGCTCGTTCCAGACTGTACGCCAATATACAGGCAAAAGGGAGAGAAATCCGTCATGAATCTGTTGACATTCGACGACAATGCCAAGCTCAACGAAGCAGGCGCGAACATTATCATCAGTCTGGTGCAGACGAACCCGCGCGCCGTGCTGGGGCTCGCGACCGGCGGGACGCCTGTCGGCATCTACGAGCAGATCGTCCGCGACTTCAAGCAAGGGCTCGTGAGCTTCCGCAACGTCACAAGCTATAATCTCGACGAGTATGTCGGCCTGCCCGAGGACCATCCGGAGAGCTACCATACGTACATGCGCCAGCATCTGTTCGACCATATCGACCTTCCGGCGGCCAACATGCATCTGCCCAACGGCAACGCCGAGGATCCGAGCGCCGAATGCGCGGCCTATGACGAGATGATCGAGCGTTCGGGACAGATCGACCTGCAGCTGCTCGGGATCGGACACAATGGCCATATCGGCTTCAACGAGCCGGACACGGACCTGATTCGGGGGACGCATGTCGTCACGCTGGCCGAGGAGACGCTCAAGGCGAACGCCCGCTTCTTCGACTCGATCGACGATGTGCCGAAGCAGGCGATCACGATGGGCATCGGCAGCATCCTGAAGGCGAAGTCGATCCTGCTCGTCGTTCGGGGCGCCGACAAGGCCGAGATCGTGAAGCGGGCGCTGACCGGCCCGATCACGACGGACGTGCCGGCTTCGCTGCTGCAGACGCATCCGCGTCTGACGGTGCTGCTCGACCGGGACGCGGCGAGGCTGCTGTCATGAGCCGCGAGCCACTGGCCGGGGGTGCCGGCGGATCTGCCGGCACGCTGATCGCCAACGCGCGGATCGTCACGCCCGGCGGCGTGCTGGAGGGCGGCTGGATCTGGCTGCGGGACGGCGCGATCGCCGCGATCGGCGGCGCATCCGATCCGCTGCCGGCGGCTGCCGCGCATGCGGAGAGGGTAGACGGCGAGGGCGGCTGGGCGCTCCCCGGCTTCGTCGACGTCCATGTGCACGGCGGCGCGGGACATGACTTCATGGACGCGCACGAGGGGCTGGACGGAATCGCCGAGATCGCGCGCTTCCATGCGCGTCACGGCACGACCGGCCTGCTCGCCACCTCGCTCACCGCCTCGCGCGAGGAGCTGACCGCGATGATCGACCGCGCGAGCCGCTATATGGCGGGCGACATGCCCTATGCCCAAGTGCTTGGCGTACATCTCGAAGGACCGTTCGTCAGCCTCAAGTGGAAGGGTGCGCAAAACCCCGACTATATTCTGGCGCCGCAGACCGAATGGCTGGACGAATGGGTCAGCCGCTATCCCGGCGTCCTGAAGCTGCAGACGCTGGCGCCGGAGCTGCCTGGCGCGCTCGATTATATCGAGCGCCTGGCCGCGTACGGCATCGTGCCGTCCGCCGGCCATACGGACGCGACGTACGAGCAGATCGTCGCTGCCGCAGACCGCGGTCTGCGCCATGCGGTGCACACGTACAACGCGATGACGCCGCTGCACCATCGCAATCCCGGCACCGTCGGCGCCGTCCTCTCGGACGATCGGATCAGCGCGGAGGTCATCGCGGACGGCCATCACGTCCATCATGCCCCGATCAAGGTGCTGACCCGTGCCAAGGGCGTCGGCAAGGTCATCCTCGTCACCGACGCGATGGCGGCGGCAGGCATGCCGGACGGCGAAGGCTACGAGCTCGGCGGCTTGCCCGTCGTCATGACCTGCGGCGTCGCCCGGCTCAAGGACGGCGGCAATCTCGCCGGCAGCACGCTGACGATGATCGGCGCGTTCCGCTATATCGTGCGCGAGGTCGGCATCGACGTGCCGGCCGCCAGCGCGATGGCCAGCGGCAACGCCGCGCGCCAGCTCGGCCTTGGCGGCGTCATCGGCTCACTCGAAGCCGGCAAGCGCGCGGACGTGCTGCTGCTGGACGAAGCGCTCGAGCTGCGCGGCGTCTGGGCGCGCGGACGACTGCAGGATTTGACCTGAAGTTGAAGCACCTGAGCGTTCCCCCTGAATCTCCGCTTGGCGGGGATTTGGGGTTTTTTGCTTGCCGGGGATTGCGCGGAGCCGACGCCGCTAGCTCGACTGTACCCGCACAAGGAGCGTCAAAAAAAGCACGCCCTGCCCTCGTCCGTTATTTTGTAATAGTGATGACGGCGCGTCCCGCTCCCAACGGAACCAAGCAAGCGCTTGGCGTACAGCGAACGCAGATGCCTCCGGGCGGATGTCTCCCCTATTCCGAGACTTTGGCAGGCGATCGCTATCGTAAAAGGATTTGAATGACGGTGCGCAAAACGCAGCATCTCGCGTTCGACGACAGGAAGCAAATGCAGCTTGCCGCCCTGGATGGAAGCCGCTTGTTCTCCGATAATCTCGTACAAAGAGCGTCGGCAGGCCTCGGACTTTTTCTCCAACTCGTCTCTGCTGAACGGCACATAAACAAAGCGTTTGGCGGCAAATGTACGCAACCGGCTTTGCACAAAATCATGGCGCTCCCTCGTCATCATTTCCACGTGGGGCACGTAGCCCTCGCATTCATACACATGCTGCAGCGGCTGATAGAATGCATCTATGTACAGCTTAAATCCGTTTTGCGACAGCACCTCGTATTCCAGCATAAGCCCATCGAGTGTTTTCAAAACCGGCAGCAGCACGTTCGACAACAAAATTCGAGTCCCATACAGATCCTTCTCCAGCATCTCCCGTCTCATCCCCCGCGCCTCTCTTCGCTGACTCTCGATGAACTGATCGATTTGCGCTTTGGCGTTCATGGCCGTACCTCCTTGTACCGCTGAATGTTCGCGAACGCAAAAACGCCGCCCGCTCCGAAGAGACGAACGGCGTGTGCTTCACGCTGTTTTATATACCCTAATCAACATTTTACGCCGGGCGAAAGCAGTTTGTCCAGTCCACCGGCCCACTCCGCCGCTGCAACGGTGCTTTCCGCTCTTACAGCCGCCTTCTCCGCGCCGATTGCCGCTTTAACAGCGTTTTCCGCGCTTGCAGCAAAGCGGAACGGCTGCAACGGTGCTTTCCACTCTTACAGCTACCCTCTCCGCACCGATTGCCGCGGTAGCAGCGCTTTTCGCGCTTGCAGCCTCAGGATGGTGGCTTCGCACCGGTAACTTCGGCATCTGCGGTTTCGGCAACAGCGGCACGACGCAGCCCGTACGCCTCAACCTTCCGCCCGATCCACCAGGTAACGACGACGAAGAGCAGCGCGTACAGCGCCTCCTCCGGATGCTTCAGGAATCTGGCGGGATCGTGTCCGATAAAGGAGATGAGGAATACCATAACGGCCTTGCCCAACATAATCGCGACCGCGAACGAGCGGAACCGCATGCGTGCCAGCGCAGCCGCGATATTGATGACGACGAAGGGACCGACAGGAAAGAGGCTGAGCAAGAAGACATAGCTGAACGCATTGCGCCGTACCCAGCGCATCCCCTTGGTCACGCGAGGACGAGCCGCCCAGCGCTGCCAGTAGGGCCGGTCCGCGATCTTGGAGATGACGGCGAATGTAACGAGACAGCCCAGCACGATGCCGATCCAGGAGTAAAGAAAGCCGAGCCACAATCCGTACACCGCCGCATTCACGCCAACGATGAGCAGGGTCGGCAGCGGCGGCACAAATGACTTCATGAATGTGAGCAAAATGCCCGGCAATGGTCCATAGGCGCGATATTGGTCGAGAAAGACAAGCAGGTCTTCTTCTCTCAGGTCTTGCAGTTGATGAATGAGATTCAACAAATCCACGCTCCCGTGCGCCGTCTCTCCGTCGACGGCCCATGGCGTGACGACACGCTGTCCGCCATCGCTAAGCTGGCGCGGCTACGCCATGATCGCCGCGCTTCTGCCGTCAGCATAACGCATTGCGAACGATATTGCCAACGGCGATTGCATGAACGATTGTGCGGCTGGCCTCTGCCCCTCGCTCGCGCCGACCAGAGCTGGCCGCTCAGCCCCGGGCGCCAATCGTATCCCGCCCGGGGCGCCCAAGCAGGTGGCCGTCCCCCGCCTCGGTCCCGAGCCCCGGCAAGCACCAGCTCCCCGCGGGTGCCAGCCGCCCGCCAGCTCCGCCTCAGATCGCCGGCATCACGCTGCCGCCGCTCACGGGCACGTAGGCGCCCGTGATGAAGCTCGCCAGATCCGACGCCAGGAAGGCGACGACGTTCGCGATCTCCTGGTCGGTGCCCCGCCGCTTCAACGGGACGCCGCTCTCGTAGCCTTTGCTGCGCTCCGTCCCCTCGGACCGGTCCCGCTCGCTGATCGTCCAGCCCGGCGCGACCTGGTTGACGGTGATCTGATGCTCGCCGACCTCTCTGGCCAGCACCCTGTACACGCCGTCCATCCCCCGCTTGCCCGCGACGTACGCGGACTGCGTCGGGTAGTTCTGCATCGCGCATTCGGTATTGATGCCGATCAGCCTGCCCCCGCGCCGCTCGATCATGGCGGGGACGAACGCCTTGGCCAGATGCACGCTCTGCAGCACACAGGACTCGAACTGGCCGACATAATCCTCGACAGCCTGCTCCAGCACGCTGGTCCATTGATATTGAATAACGGCATTGGCCACGACGATATCGACAGCGCCCAGGCCGGCGTTCACCGTTTCCTTCATGGCGAGCACGTCGTCCAGCTTCGTTACGTCCGCCTGCACGGTCAGCGCGCGCACGCCCATGTCTGCGAGCTCGGCCTTGAGCTCCTCCGCCTTGGCCGCATTGCCCCGGTAGTGAAGCGCGACGTTCGCTCCGCAGCCCGCCAGCGTCCGCGCCATCACGCGTCCCAGCTGCCCCGAGGCGCCGGTGATGAGCGCGGTTCTGCCCGTCAAGTCAATCTTCATCGCTCTGCGCCTCCTCGGCGTCCCCGGCCCGGACGAAGTCGATCTCCAGGAAGCGGGAGACCTCCGTCTCCCAGCGCTCGGCGACGAATGCGACATGCGCGGGATGCGCATTGTAGCTGTCGTAATCCGCCTGCGAGGCGAACTCCATGGAGAAGCCGTATGTATAATCGTTTTTGGGACTGACTTGCTTCAGCACCTCAAAGTTTCGAACGGCGGGAATCGAGGTAAGTATACGCCAACCGTCCTTCAAGAACCGATCCGCCTCCGCAGAATCCTTCCCATGCTTCAGATCGAAGATGACCTGATGACGGATCGCCTTATCGCCGGGTTTGCTCATGCGTTTCCCCTCTTTCGTTATCCAGTTTATTAGACATTTATGGCCTTTTTTATTATAACAAAAATTAGAAAGACCAAAACCGACCGAATTTCGTCCGATTTCCGCAACCGAGCCGGTGTTCGAATCGTCAAATAATGTGGAATTTCTTTCTTTACTCTTGGGGCGTTTGCCCTAAAATAGAAAGGGTTGCCCTCATTCTGAACATACTGCGGAGGATTCTATGAACACGCCTGAAAAAAATCGCAAATGGATGCGCAAAACGCTCAAATATGCCGGGATTGCCCTATGCGCCATCGTCGTAATCGTCGGAAGCTATGCCGGATACCTCGTCTATAAAGCCAATCACGCCATCACCCAGATGGCCGGCGACGATCCGAAGCCGTCTTCCTCCCCGTCCCCCGCGGCATCGGGAGCTGACGGCGGACAGCAGCCTGACGCCGATTATGTCAGCGACAGCTCGTTGATCAAAAAGCCCATCACCTTCCTGCTGGCCGGCATCGACCGCCGCGAAGGCAGCGGCGGCACGCTCAATACCGACGTGCTGATGCTGGGCAGCCTCAACCCTCAGACCAAGTCTGCCAGCCTCATCTCCTTGCCCCGGGACCTTCAGCTCAAGCCGGAGGACCTAAGCTCGCACAAGGCGAACTACTATTACGCCTACTTTTACAACAAAGACAAAGACACGGCGATGGAGAACACGAAGCAATTTTACAGCGACTTGTTCGACTTCCCGATTGACTATATGATTACGATCAACTTCGACGGTCTGCGCAAGCTGGTGGACGCTGTCGGAGGCGTGGATGTCGACGTGGACATGGATATGCGTTATGTCGACAATGCCGATGGCACGAATATCGACCTTAAGAAGGGGTATCAGCATCTGGACGGCGCCAAGGCGCTCGACTTCGTCCGGTACCGCAAGTCCAACCGCGGCACCGAGCAGTCGTCGGACATCGCCCGCAATACCCGCCAGCAGCAGGTGCTGGCCGAGCTGACCAACAAGCTCGCTACATTCCAGGGCATGCTCCAGTGGGGCAAGGTACTCGACCTGCTCGGCAAAAACGTGCAGACGGACATTCCCGAATCGATCCTGCGCGATTATATTTACAACGTCAAGGAAATGAAGCCGAGCACGCTGAACGTGCTGCCGCTCGAGAGCCGCTGGGAGAGCCCGTACATCATCGTCAAGGAAGACGATCTCGAAAAAGCGCTCGACGCGCTGCGCGCCGAAGCCGGCATCAAGGAACCGAGCGATCTGAAGCTGGCCGACGTCGTCGGCCTCGATCCGTCGCCCGATCCCCGCTGAGACCGCCTACCGGCCGAACCATACCATGACCAGCACCGCGTTCAACACGAGCAGCGCAGGAATGCCTGCCGTGAAGGAGCGGTGCTTTGTTTTGTGCCGGAAAAACCGCATCCCGAGCAGCATGCCTAGCGCGCCGCCGATCGTCGCGATCAGGAACAGCCGCTTCTCGGGCACGCGCCGTTCCTTGTGCATCGCCTTCGTCTTGTCGTAGCCCATGATGATAAATCCGACTAAGTTCATAGCCAGCAAATAATAAAATACGATCATGACAAAAAATCCTCCCGTTCGCTGCCGCTACTCTCTCAGCGCGTCCCGCAATCGGCTCGACATCGTGCCGCCTGACGCCGCGGCAGCCGCCTTGCGGGCGCGGGCCAGGTCCTCGCGCAGCTTCGCATTGTCGGTGCGCAGGGACGCCAGCTCCGCCTCGGCGGGATCGCTCCCGAACGGTTCGCCGCCGGCATAATAATCGCAAGGCCGATAAGCGCGGAAGGCGATCTCCACCTCCGGCACGCCTTGGCCGCGGATCAGCTTGTCCAGGCAGCCGGCGACGGCATCCCTGACTTCGCGGCCCCGTTCGAACCAGGCGATCTCGACGAACGGATAGGATGCCGCGACCTGGCCGCCGGCCACGCAGGTCGTGTGCAGCACCTCCAGCATCAGGTCGCTCCGCCCGCAGCCGATGATCGCGGACAGCTCCTCCTCGACCGCAGCTCCGATGTCCTGAACCAGCTCTACGGACAATCCTCTAAAATACAAATGGGGCATCGTTACACAGCGCTCCTCGCTTCATTCATTCCTCTATATTATAGACGCTGACGGGGCCGCTTCGCGAACGCGGATTGCCGCATGTTCGACAATGCGCTACAATTAAACTTGAACTTTATTATGGAGGTGTTCCCCGAATGGGAATGTCAGCATCTAAAAAAGCAAGACGCAAAGCCGAACGCGAAGGCAAGCTCAATCCCGAAGCACTGCGGGGCGAATGGACCCGCAAGCCGCACACGCAAGTCCAACCGAATACGAAGCTTGAACAGCGCCGCTCCTTCTGCCGCAAGCCGGGCACAAGCGAGGGCGCTGATTTTTTTGCCGGGCTGCGCTCGGATCATCGGACGGCGGCCGCCGCTTTTTCCGGAGCAATGCCCCGCTTCAAAATAACTTCCACTTCCAGGGCCTGTGCGTCCTCGGCGCTGTCAGCTTGCGGCTCCCGGCCAGCCTGATCCACGTATCGTACCGCCGGCCCTCGTCCTTAAGCTCGATCACTCTCGCGCCTCGCTTGAAGCCCCAGCGCCCATAGGTATGATAGCCTGTCGCCCGCCCGTAGGTCAGCCGGATGCCGAGCAGCGTCCCCTCGAAGTCGTTGATATGATCGTGCCCGCAGAAGGTGCCGAGCACGCCGCCCGTCTCGGCGAGAGCCGCGAACAGACCTGAATTGATCCTGGGACAAGAGATATCCTCATATTTGCGTCCATCGCAAGGCTGCGTGCGCCAGACCTCCCTGTACTCGGGCAGCGGGATGTGGAAAAAGACGAGCGAGGTCGGCGGCGCCTCCGCTTCAGAGGGCCGCATGGCCGCGGCCTGCGCTCTGAACCAGTCGATCTGCTCCTCGCGCACCCAGTCGTAGCCCGGCACCTGCGCCAGCTCGGAATAGCTGCCGGTGTCCAGAAAATACAGGACGTGGCGCGTCGTCCCGTCCGCTCCGGCGACAGCCAGCGAATAGTTGCCGACACCGTGCACGGACGCCGGCCCAGCCGACCCGAGGCAGCCGCGCTGCGCCGTCAGCGTCTCCATCAGCCGGGCACGCGATACGTCGCCCTCGCTGTCATGATTGCCGAACACCGGCGCCCATGGCGTACCCGTGCGAGCGACGACGGATACGGCCTGCGTGACCGAAGCATAAGGGTCCTTGCAGCCGCGGCTGTAGATGATGTCGCCGGTGAAGACGACGAGATCCGGCCGTTCCTCCGCGAGTATGCGCTCCATGAGCTGAGCGGTCCTGCGATCCTCCGCTTCTCCGTTCTGCCAGTGCAAATCCGTGAACTGCACGATCTTGAAGCTGCCGTCCGGTCCGAACCGGAGTTCCTCCGTCATGTCCGACGCCCACCGCCTTCCGCTTTTAGCATCTCCTGTATCGATCTATATTCGCCTCTCAAAGGAAAACGACCTCCGAGGCCGATGGGCCGGACGCGGAGATCGTTGTTCCCGGTGCGCTATCGCTTATTGCTGGCTTGCTTCGATCGCCTGACCGAGATCGGCCAAAATATCTACGATCGATTCCGTGCCGATCGACAGGCGGATCAGATTCGGGCTGACGCCGCTCGCATACTGCTGTTCCTCGGACAGCTGCTGGTGCGTCGTGCTGGCCGGATGAATGATGAGCGACTTGGAGTCGCCTACGTTCGCCAGATGGGACAGCAGCTTGACGCTCGAGATGAGCTTCTTGCCCGCTTCGACGCCGCCCTTGATGCCGAACGTGAGGATCGCGCCCTGGCCTTTGGGCAGATACTTCTTGGCCAGCTCGTACGATGCATGGCTCGGCAGGCCGGTATAACTGACCCACTCGACATGCGGGTGGTTCTCCAGATAGCGGGCCACTTCAAGCGCGTTGCTGCTGTGGCGCTCCATGCGCAGGTGCAGCGTCTCAAGGCCCTGCAGCAGCAGGAACGAGTTGAACGGCGAGATCGCGGCGCCCATGTCGCGCATCAGCTGGACGCGCGCCTTGATGATATAGGCGATCGGGCCGACCGCTTCGCTGTAGACGACGCCGTGATAGCTCGGGTCCGGCGTAGTGAGGCCCGGGAACTTGCCGCTGGCCGCCCAGTCGAACTTGCCGCCGTCGACGATGACGCCGCCGATGGAGGTGCCGTGGCCGCCGATGAACTTGGTCGCGGAGTGCACGACGATGTCCGCGCCCCACTCGATCGGACGGAGCAGGTACGGGCTCGGGAACGTGTTGTCCACGATGAGCGGGATGCCGTGCTCGTGCGCGATCTTGGCGACCGCCTCGATGTCGAGCACATCGCCCTTCGGATTGCCGATCGTCTCGGCGTAGAGCGCCTTGGTCTTGTCCGTGATCGCCGCGCGGAAATTCTCCGGATCGGAGGCGTCGACGAACTTGACGTTCAGACCGAGCTTGGGCAGCGTCGTGGAGAACAGGTTGTACGTGCCGCCGTACAGTGTCGAAGACGATACGATCTCGTCGCCGACGCCGGCGATGTTCAGGATCGAATACGTGATGGCTGCCTGGCCGGAAGCCGTCGCGAGCGCGGCAGCTCCGCCTTCAAGTGCAGCGATCCGGTTCTCGAACACATCCGAGGTCGGATTCATGAGCCGCGTATAAATGTTGCCGAACTCCTTCAGTGCGAACAGGTTCGCAGCATGCTCCGCATCGCGGAAACCGTAGGAGGAAGTCTGATAGATCGGCACTGCGCGCGACAGCGTCGTCGGATCGATCTGTTGGCCTGCATGCACGGCCAGAGTCTCGGGTTGATATTGTTGCTCGGACATCGTACTTATTCACGCTCCTATAGGTATGGGTAGGATTCGACAAACTATCTATTCGAGTTCGATCGTCCAATTCCTGCTTACCCTTATTAATCCCTACTATTTTCATTGGAATCCAATCCTATTAGAGGGACCTCCCCAGTCCGAACCGCTCAGCCAATTCCGCTTGTTCCCCTTGTCCAGGTCGTTGCGCAGACCCAGCACGAGCTGCTCCAGATCGATGCGATCCTCGTAGCGCTTCTGCAGCGCGGCGGATACGTACAGCTCGTTCAACTGAGCGAGCGAGAAGCCTTCGGTACGCTCCGCCGCATGGATCGCCTGCTCTTCGCCGGCCAGCTCCGGCAAGCCTTTGCGCCGCAGATAGTCCAGGCGCATCGCCTCGTCCGGGAGCTTCACCTCATAGGCACGGTCGAAGCGGCCGGCCCGATTGATGAGCGCGGGATCGATCTTCTGCGGATAGTTGGTCGTACCGATCAGGAAGACGCCCTCCTTGGCCGTCGCGCCGTCCAGAATGTTCAAGAAGAAGGAGCGGCACGAATCGGGCATCGAATCGATGTCCTCGATGATGAGGATGGCCGGAGCCTGCTTGACGGCGGCGGCGAATACTTCGCGGATCGATTCGCTGTTCGTATATTCGGTGATCTGCCAATAGGAGACGGGCGCCTCGACGCTGCCCGCGATCGACTTGACGAGCGTCGTCTTGCCGTTGCCCGGCTTGCCGTAGAGCAGAATGCCGCGCTTGTAGGGGATCTGATATTGCTGAAAAAAAGTGCGGTCGCCGCCGAAAAACTCGTCGACGGAGCGGAAAATCTGCTGCTTGAGCGCTTCTTCCATCATTACATCCTCGCGGGGGATCGCCTGGGAGATCGGCTCGCGGCAATGCTGAAGACCTTCCCGCGCATCGGTGTATACGTGCATCTTGGGCTCCTCCGACCGACGCTGCTGGATCGCCTGAAGGCAAGCGCTCAACTGCTCGTCGTCGGCCGCGAAGATCAGGTCCTCGGTGCCCAGGCCGAAGTGCACGAGCATCGGCACTCTTACCAACGCTACGCGGTATTCGGGGTAGGCGAACACATTGTTGCGAATCGAGGGCAGCATTCTATAGTTCGGCTCGCCAAGTCTCGGCTCGAAGGCGATCTGCCTGGACTCTACGAGATCGAAGACCGAGGCGATATGGACGAGCCCCGGATACTCGGAGACGATGTCTTCGGCCAGACCTTCCCACACGTCCCCCTGGTCGCCTTGATCGTAAAGCTTGACTGCGCAGCCGAAGCGCTCCGACAGCAGTCCCGCGAGGCGCGCGACCGCCCTCGCATAGTCGAAGTAGCGCTCCGCCGGTTCCTGGGCGCGGTAGTCGTACGAAGCGACATAGGCCGCCATCTGTAGAGCGGTTGATCCTGTCTGCATGCGAAGTTCCTCCTTGTCCGTGCGGCAGCCGATGAACGACTGCCGCATGCGTCGTATCGTAGCAAAAAACCGCGAGCATCGGCCCGCGGCTGTTCAAGACGCGCATGATCGTAGCTTCGCGGACGAAGCTTGCGGGCAGTATGCGGCCTTGTAAATATGAGATTATAAACTTCGCTGCGATTACAGCAGCTTGAAGCTCGCGGACCCGATCGCCGACAGCTCCCGCATCTCGGCCAGCTTGATCCAAGGGTCGCCTTCGCCGAGATAGGTTAGCGACAGCGGCCCCGCATAGCCCGTCTTCCGGGTCAACTCCACGCAACGCCTGAAGTCCATCGAATCCAGCTGTCCGCCGCCGTCTTCCCTCGCCTTGGCATGCACCGTCTCGGCGCGAGGCAGGATTTCCTCCAGTTGGCGGTACTTGTCGTCCTTGAAGTTGCCATAGTCCGCCGTCAGTCCGACCTTGCCCCCGGTATCGCTCAGCATCCGGAGGACGCGATCGGAACTGCCGAGCAAGGAACCGAGATTTTCCGTAACGACTCTGATGCCCGCATGCTCCGCGTAGGCGGACAGGAGGACCAGCGTCTCTGCGGCGCGTACGAACGCGGCCTCGCTGTCCCCGCTGCCCTCGCCCGCGCCGATCCGCACCCGCCGGAATCCGGCCTTGGCCGCGGCGTCGATCCATTCCCGGTACAGCGCCATCTCGGCATCGTGCCTGACCTCGTCTGCCGTGCCCGGTTCGCCGAAGTCGAGCAGCAGCGAATTCAGCTCGACGCCCGCCAGGCCTGCAATCCGCCTCAGCTCGGCGAGCCCCTCGTCGCTGCGGTCCTTCAGGTGAGGATAGGCCAGCTCCACGCCGCCGTAGCCCTCAGCGCCCAGCCTGCCGATCAGCTCGAACAGCCCCAGCAGCGCCGGATGATCCTCTACTTCCTCCGTCATCGCCATCGCTTCCTGGTCCCACGCGACATATGCGAGCGGCCCCATCCATTTCTCAAAAGACCAGCTGTTGACATGATGCTTCAGTGTTATCGCCCCCCGCCGAGCATGGTTTAATCGCTTACCCCTAATTAAACCTGGCGGACGCAAACCAAACAAGCTGCCGTGAAAAGCGGCGCGATCATGAGCCGGCTGCCGGCTGCTCGACGGCCGAGGCGCTCGTCACACGGTTCCGTCCCGCCTGCTTGGCCTCATAAAGGGCCGCGTCCGCCTGCGCGATCAGCTGCCGTTCGCCCCCGCTGTCGTCCGGCACCGCGCAGGCTACGCCCAGGCTCAAGCTGACGATCCCCTCGCTTGAGCCCGAATGCGGTATCGCCAGCGCGACGACAGCCGCCCGGATCTGCTCCGCCAGCGCCGCAGCCTCGTCCGCTCCTGCGCCCGGCATGATCACGCCGAACTCCTCGCCGCCGTATCTGGCCACCATGTCCGCTTCTCCGCGCAGACAGCCCGCCGATGCGGACGCTACCCGAATCAGGCATTCGTCCCCCGCCTGGTGCCCGTATGCATCGTTATATTTTTTGAAGAAGTCGATATCGAACATGATGAGCGACAGCCGCCCCCGCTGGGCCCGGGCCGTCGTCCAGGCCGCGTGCAGATCCTGATCGAAGCGCCGCCGGTTCGGTATGCCCGTGAGGCCGTCCAGCAGAGACAGGCGCTGCAGCAGGCTGTTGGCTTCCTTCAGCTTCTCCTCGGCGAGCTTGCGCTCGGTGATATCGGTGGAGACGCTCATATAACCGATGACGCCTCCATCCGAATCGCGCACATGCGATACGATTACATTGGCGACGAAGCTGCTGCCGTCTCTGCGCTCGATCGTCCATTCCTGTCCTTCGCCTGTGCGGAGCATCATGCGCTGCACGAACGCGGTTAACGCGTCTGTGCTGGCGGGACTCGGCCGGTTGGGGCGGGGCTTGTCCGCTTGCTCATCGGCCGCATCTGCGAGCGGCATGAACCGGCCGACGACGTCGCCGGCCTCATAGCCCAGCAGTCTCTCGGCGCCTCTGTTGAACAGGGTGATGCGGCCGGCCAGATCCGCAGCGACGATCGCCACATCCGATGCCGACTGGAGAATCGACTCCTGAAGAATGTGCAGCTGTCTGTAGCGGCGCTCGCTCGAACTCAGCTCCAACTGGAGCCGGTTGGCCGTCGAGAAATAGGACGTCAAGCCGGCGACGAATATTCCTCCTATAATAATAATGAGATAATAGGGAGGAAGAATGTCCCATGCCTGCGCACCGAACAAAACGCCGATCGTAATCGCCGTACACACCATGCAAAGCAATACGGAATAAAACCAGAACTGCCACGCGCCGCGCGCCAGTACCCGACGCAAAAGACCGCTGCCGACAGCCAGCACGAGTGCTGACGCCGACGCGATCAGCGAGGCTTCGTTCACGCCGCCGAACATCACGATGCGGCCGATCACAACAATGGCGGCCGTGATCAGCGAAGCGAACAGCCCGCCGAAGGCCGCCGAACATATAATCATCAATTGCCGAAAATCCAACAAGGAGTGCGCGTCGAGACGTACGCTGAAATACATAAGCACGAGGCCGAAAACTCCGTAAGATACGGCACCATATACGATGATGCGCCGAGGCGCGTCGCCTTTGGTCCCGTATTCGCCGAACAGGGCGTTGAAGAAAAATAAAAATGCGGTCAGCAATGCGAAATTGGCGATAAGCGTATTGATCATGAAGCTTCCCCCGAAAAGTGATGACGACTCAAATCATCATTTTACTACAATTTCCGGGGAAATATTAGTAAATCCGCAGTACGAACAACAAAATGGCGAAGAAATGCGCAACCGATCCGCCGAGCACGAACAAATGCCAAATCGCATGATGGTAAGGAAATCCCCTCCACACGTAAAATATCGCGCCGACAGTATAAAGCAGCCCGCCGCCGATCAGCAGTCTGATGCCCCCGGTGGACAGCGCCTCCGTGAGCGGCCCCCAGGCAAATACGATCATCCAGCCCATCAAAATATAGACGAGCGTGGACAAATACAGAAATTTTTTGGTAAAGAACGCTTTAAAAATGACGCCGCCTATGGCGAGCCCCCATACGAGACCGAACAACGTCCAGCCAAGCGGGCTGCGAAGCACAGTGAGCAGGATCGGCGTATACGTGCCGGCGATAAACAAATAAATGCAGGAATGATCGAATGTCTCGAACAGGTCTTTGAGCTTGCCCTCCTGAAGGGCATGCACGAGCGTCGACGCCGTATACAGCAGCAGCATCGTCGTACCGTAGATGGCAAAGCTCGTCACATGCCAGGCCGTGCCGTACAGGCTGGCATAGACGACGAGAATCGTGAGCGCCGACACGCTGAGCACTGCGCCCAGACCATGCGTGATGGCGTTGGCTACTTCCTCCCTGCGCGTGTATACATAGGTGTTCGCCATATTCCGATCTCCTTCCGATTGTGTTGCGGACTAGCAGTTCTTTTTATTTTAGCACTGCCGCGCTTCAAATGCGAAAAGCGCAGACGGGCATCGGCAACGCGGCGGACTGAGACATGCCCGAACGCGGCTTCGTCTTGGCGAGTGCGCATGAATGCCCTTGCAAGCACAATATGCGGCGACCGGCTCATAGGTGAATGCCCAGTTGCAGGCGAATGCCCAGCTCAGGTGAATGTCTAGCTCCAGGTGAATGCCTAGTCGATAAAATTTTTCCGCCGCGCAGACCGCCCGCCGCAAGTCTCTGCACCATTTGCTGCGTTGGGATCGCCCGCCTCGGGTACAAAAAAATAAGCTCGATGAATCGATCCATAGGAGGGAATAGATTGGAGACACGTAAATTCGGCAAAACGGATATGAAGGTGTCCGTGCTCGGCTTCGGCAGCGCGGAGATCGGCATGGACAGCTCGACGGCAACGGATCAAGAGGTCGGAGAACTGCTGAACGCACTGATCGACGAAGGCGTCAACGTGCTGGACTCGGCGTCCAGCTACAAGCGCAGCGAGAGCCTGATCGGTCAGTTCCTGTCGAGCCGCCGGAGCGAATACTACGTATTCAGCAAGCTTGGCGAAGGCGAGAGCGTCGGTCTCCCCTATCCCGACTGGGACGTGCGCAACGTCCGTCCGAGCATCGAGCGCACGCTGCGCGATCTGAAGACCGACTATGTCGATCTGATGATGCTTCACAGCTGCTCCGAAGCGATCCTGCGTCAGGGCGAGCTGATCGAAGCGCTGCGCGAGCTGAAGCGCGAGGGTCTGACGCGGTACATCGGCTACAGCGGCGACAGCACGGATGCGCTCTATGCGGTGAACACCGGCGTCTTCGACGCGCTGGAGACGTCGATCAACATCGCCGATCAAGAGTCGCTGCAGCTCACCGTGAGCGAGGCGGCCAAGCTCGATATGGGCATCATCGCCAAGCGGCCGATCGCCAACGCCGTCTGGGTCAGACAAGGCCTCGAGAATGCGCCCGACCCGTATGTCGAGCGTCTCGACAAGCTGAGCTATCCGTTCCTGCAGCAAAGTTCGGATGTCATCGCCGAGAAAGCGCTCCGCTTCGTCCTGTCCGTCCCCTACGTCGATACGGCGATCGTGGGCACGACCAAGCTCGAGCACTTCAGGCAGAACATCGGCTGCGCGGCGAAGGGCAAGCTCCCCGACCGCGAGATCCTCGACATCCGCAACCGCTGGCTCGAAGTGCAGGAGCCGGCTTGGGCGGGATTGAAGTAAGAAGGCGGGTTCGCAGCGGGAGTGCAGCGGGTTCGCAACGGGAGTGCAGCGGGAGTGCAGCGGGAGTGCAGCGGGAGTGCAGCGGGAGTGCAGCGGGAGTGCAGCGGGAGTGCAGCGGGAGTGCAGCGGGAGTGTAGCCGGTTCGCAGCGAGATCGCAGCGAGGTTCGAGCCGTCACGTACTTCGCGCCGTATATGGGGTCAGCAACTATTCAACCCCACTGGCCTCTGTCGCTCGGATAATCGGATTGCCGCTGTACGGGTTTTCCACTATAATCATGTTATCGAGACGAAGAACGTCCCGTCAGCATTCCTAAGCGGATGCCGGCGGGACGTTTTTATTTTCCGGGAGGTCGGCGGATAGATGGGGTTTGAGGAGACGCATGAGACATTTATCGCAAGGCACATGGCTGCGAGATCGGGCGAGCGAAGAGGCAGGCTGGAACGCGGACATCGCGAGGCGGAGAAGCTGTTCTGCAAAAACGTATGGTGGAAGCTGCACGGACACTTCGACGGCCTGCACCCGGAGTATGAGGTGAGAGACTGGCGCGGCTTGTCGTATTTTTGCGACTTCGTATGGATCGGGCCGGCGGTGAAGCTCGTTATCGAGATCAAGGGCTTCGGCCCGCATGTCCGGGATATGGACCGGCACAAATACTGCAACGAGCTGAATCGAGAGACGTATCTGACTGCGATGGGCTATCAGGTCGTGAGCTTCGCCTATGACGATGTGGCGGCGAGGCCGGATTTGTGCGTGACGCTGCTCCGTTTGCTGATGAGCCGGTATCACGCGCAGATTGCTCCGCTAGGAATGGACAAGCTGATCGAAAAAGAGATCGTTCGACTGGCCGCCACCTTGGCGCGTCCCATTCGTCCGATCGACGTCGAGTCCCATCTCGGCATCAATCATAGAGTAGCTGTGCGGGCGCTGATCCAACTGTGCGAGAACGGTCTATTCTCGGTCACTAGAGGCCCCCGCCATCACCGCAATGTTCGTTATGAAGCCAAAGAAGCAGCGTGGAGGCAGCTGTAAAGCTGTAATATGAGGTGGCTGTGGCTGTAGAAGCGAGATGCGAGATGCGAATAAATTAACTGCAAATATACAGCTAATTCGTTCATTCTTGGATGAATTCGAATGATTAACTGCAAATATACAGTTAGCTAGTCGTGCTAAGCGATAATTTGGCGGATATGAAGAAATTAGATGCATATTTGCAGTTATCAGACAATGCGGGGAGATGACGCCCCATTTAACTGCATATTTGCAGTTAACGGGAGATTGGCTGGGAAAGGCTCACCGAGTTTGCGGGAGGTTGCGGGGCTTGCGGGGCTTGCGGGGCTTGCGGGGGTTGCCGGGGTTAGCGGGGCTTGCCGGGCTTGCGGTGGTTGCCGGGGTTCGCGGGGTTCGCGGAGGTTGCGGGCTTGCGGGGCTTGCGGGGCTTGCGGGGCTTGCGGGGCTTGCGGGGCTTGCGGGGCTTGCGGGGCTTGCGGGGCTTGCGGGGCTTGCGGGGCTTGCGGGGCTTGCGGGGCTTGCGGGGCTTGCGGGGCTTGCGTGGTTCGGGGGGTTCGCAAGACGCGCAGCACATCAAAAAACACGCCGGAGGGCGTATCCTCCGGCGTGTGTCGTTCGATGATTAGTATAGATGGCAAGCGACGTAGTGGTCGGGCTTGACTTCTTTGAACTCGGGCATCGTCTTGGCGCAGATGTCCATCGCGTGCGGGCAGCGCGTGCGGAACGGGCAGCCGCTCGGCGGATTCAGCGGGCTCGGGATCTCGCCCTTCAGAATGATGCGCTCGCGCGACTTCTGCTGATCGGGGTCCGGCAGCGGGATCGCGGACAGCAGCGACTGCGTGTACGGATGCAGCGGGTTCTCGTTGAGCTCGTCGGACTCGGCGACCTCGACCAGCTTGCCGAGATACATAACGCCGATGCGGTCCGAGATGTGCTTGACCATCGCCAGGTCATGCGCGATGAACAGGTACGTCAGGTCGCGCTCGCGCTGGAGCTTCTTGAACAGGTTGACGACCTGGGCCTGTACGGATACGTCGAGCGCGGAGATCGGCTCGTCCGCGACGATGAACTTGGGCTCGATGGCGAGCGCGCGCGCGATGCCGATCCGCTGGCGCTGGCCGCCGGAGAACTCGTGCGGGAACCGGTTCGCATGCTCCTCGTTCAGGCCGACGGCGTTCAGCAGCTCGCTGACGCGCTCCGTGCGCTTGCGGCCGGAGGCGAGGCCGTGGATCTCGAGGCCTTCGCCGATGATCTTGCCGACGGTCATCCGCGGATTGAGCGATGCGTACGGGTCCTGGAACACCATCTGCATCTCCTTGGTGAACTTCATCCGCTCGGACTTCGAGAGTCTGCTCACGTCGCGTCCGTCGAACTTGATGCTGCCGGACGTCGGCTCGTACAACTGCATGATCGTGCGTCCCGCGGTCGACTTGCCGCAGCCGGATTCGCCGACCAGGCCGAACGTCTCGCCGCGTCGGACGCTGAAGTTCAGACCGTCGACAGCCTTCAGCACGCGGCCGCCGGACAGATTAAAATGCTTGCGCAGATCTGTCAATTCAAGAATTGGCGCATCAGACATGTGCCGCACCCCCTGACTCGATCGGCCTATCTACCTTGGGGGCGTCCGGGTGGTTCAGCCAGCACTTCGCCGTATGGGCGGGTCCGTCGATCTCGAACTGCGGCGGATCGTTCTCCTGGCAGATCTTCATCGCGTACGGGCAGCGGGCAGCGAACGCGCAGCCCTTGGGCGGCGCGTACAGATCCGGCGGCGTGCCGGGAATCGACGACAGCTCGCTTTTCTTGTCGCTGTCCAGACGCGGCACCGAGTTGAGCAGCCCCCAGGTATAAGGATGACGAGGATTATAAAAGATATCGTGCAAGCTGCCCTGCTCGGCAACCTGTCCCGCGTACATAACGATGACGCGCTGCGCAAGCTCGGCGACGACGCCGAGATCGTGCGTGATCAAAATGATGGACGTGCCTGTCTTCTCCTGCACGTCGCGCATGACGTCCATGATCTGCGCTTGGATCGTCACGTCGAGCGCGGTCGTCGGCTCGTCCGCAATGAGCAGCTTTGGCCGGCAGGCCAGCGCGATCGCGATCATGACGCGCTGGCGCATGCCGCCCGACAGCTCGTGCGGATATTGGTGAATGCGGCCTTCCGGGTTGGACATGCCGACGAGCTTGAGCAGCTCGATCGCGCGCGCCAGCGCCGCCTTCTTCGACAGCTTCTCGTGCTTGCGGATGCCCTCGGCGATCTGCATGCCGACGGTCATCGTCGGATTGAGCGAGGTCATCGGATCCTGGAAGATCATGCCCATCTCGGCGCCGCGGACCTTCCGCATCTGTGCCTCGTTCAGCTTGGTGATGTCCTTTTTGCCTTCATACAGGATGGAGCCTTCTTTAATATAGCTGGGAGGTGTCGGCGTCAGCCGCATGAGCGTCTGGGCCGTGACGGATTTGCCGCAACCCGACTCTCCTACGATTGCGAGCACTTCGCCTTTATCCAGTGTAAAGGAGACGCCGCGAACCGCTTGTACCTCGCCCGCGTGCATCTTGAACGATACGCGCAGGTTGTTTACTTCCAATAGAGGCGTGCTCATCGGACTCTCCTCCTTATTTTCTCATCTTCGGATCGAGCGCGTCCCGCAGGCCGTCCCCGAGCAGGTTGAAGCTCAGCAGTATCAAGCTGAACACGATGGTCGGGAATACGAGACGGTGCGGATGATAGCGCATATACGCGGCGCCGTCGCTCAGCAGATTGCCCAGCGAAGCCAGCGGCGGCTTGATGCCGAGACCGATGAAGCTCAGGAAGGCTTCGGCGAAGATCGCGGTCGGCACGACGAACGTAATCTGCACGACGATGACGCCGAGCGCGTTCGGAATGAGGTGCTTCAGAATAATGCGGAACGGCTTGGCCCCCAGCGCTCTGGCGGCCAGTACGAATTCTTGCTCCTTGAGCACGAGCATCTGCCCGCGAACAAGTCTGGCCATCGAGACCCAGCCGGTAATGGCATAAGCCAATATAATCGTCGATACGCCCGGCCCGAGCACCATCAGGAGCAGGATGGACAGCAGCAGGTACGGGATCGAATAGATAACTTCGATGAAACGCTGCATGATCATGTCGACTTTGCCGCCGAAGTAGGCGGAGATGCCGCCGTACAGCACGCCGATCACAAGGTCCAGCAGCGCGGCCATGATGCCGATGAACAATGAAATGCGGGCCCCCCACCAGACGCGCGTCCACAGATCGCGTCCGAAGTCGTCCGTGCCGAAGTAGTGGGCGGCGGAAGGACGAAGATTGACGGCGCTCGCGTTCTGGGTCTCGTAGTCGTAGCCGCTGACGAGCGGCACGATGAGGGCGAGCAAGGCGACGACGATCATGACGACAAGTCCGATCATGGCCAGCTTGTTTTTCTTAAGACGTCTCCAGGCATCCTGCCAGTAGCTGACGGAGGGGCGGAGTATCGCTTCTCTGTCTCCGGTCTTGAGGGCCGGCTCGAATTGGCTCTTGGCGATATTGTCCATGCTCTATCTCCCCTTCCCTAACCGAATCCGCGGATCGACCAGACCGTACGCGATATCCGTGATGAACATGACGAGGATCAGGATCGCGGCATAGAAGATGGCGAGTCCCGTGATCATCGTATAGTCCGTCGTCAGAATCGACTGCACGAACTGATGGCCGAGGCCGGGCACGGAAAAAATCTCCTCGACGATCAGTGTGCCGGTGACGACATTGGCGGCGATCGGGCCGAGGATGGTGACGACCGGCAAAATCGCGTTGCGAATCATGTGATTGACCGTGATGGAACGACTGTTCAGTCCTTTGGACTTGGCGGTCTTGATATAGTCCTGGCTGGCGACGTCCAGCATGGACGCGCGCATCATGCGGGCCAGGATCGCGATCGTGCCGAACGACAACGCGAGCGCCGGCAAAATGCGGTGTTCGGGACCTGTCCACAGGCCCGGAGGCAGCCAGCCAAGCTTGACGCCGACGAAGTATGAGAGCAGCGGGCCGACAACGAACGAAGGCACGGAGATGCCGATGATAGCGATCAGCATCGCGGAATAATCTCCAAGCTTGTTGTGCTGCAGCGCCGCGAAAATGCCAAGTAATAAGCCGATGATGACGGCAAAAATCAGTGATTCGATCCCAAGTTCAAGCGATGCGGGAAAATTGTGTTTGATGACTTCTACGACGTCGCGTGTCGGATATTGGTAGGAAACGCCGAGGTCTCCTTGAACGACTTTGCCCATGTACTTCAAATATTGCTGCCAGACGGGTTTGTCCAGGCCATATTGCTCCCGCAAAATCTGCAGATTCTGGGGCGACAGCTTCGATGCGTTCTCGCCGAACGGATTGCCCGGCAGCAGCTTCATCAGGAAAA
This sequence comes from Cohnella sp. 56, assembly GCF_037963805.1. NCBI lineage: Bacteria > Bacillati > Bacillota > Bacilli > Caryophanales > Paenibacillaceae > Cohnella > Cohnella sp. 56. Next base: position 89,666 of record NZ_JAZDQE010000019.1, read on the forward strand.
ACGTAACGGTAACGACAACCCACAGCGTAATGACCATATAAATGAATCTGCGCAAGGTGTACTTCAGCATGGAAAACCCTCCCTTCTCGAAATTTGCAAGCGTCAAGCACATGAAGGAAGCCGTTCAAGAACGGCCTCCCTCATGGTTGGCAGTGACTGTACCAGATGCGTTACATGCGATGCAAGCTTGACGCTTGAATTATTCGAAGTGAGCCCACTTCAGTTCGAAATCAGGGCCGTAAGGCGGCAGGATCAGATCCTTGAGCTTCGGATTGATAACGAACGGCGAGGAGCGGAAGTAAAGCGGCGTGACGGCAGCTTCGGAGAACAGAATCTTCTCGGCTTGCGCCATCTCGTCTGCGCGCTTCGCGTTGTCGGTCTCGAGCTGAGCAGCCTTGATCAGCTTGTCATACTCGGCATTCGACCAGTCTTGCGTATTGAACGGACCGCCGGTCAGGAACATGTCGAGCCAGGTCATCGGATCGTTGTAATCCGCGCCCCACAGCGTGCTGACGATCTGGTAGTTCTTGGACAGCTCGCGGTCCAGACGGTTCGCGTGCGGCAGCGGTTCGGTCGTCACATCGACGCCCAGGTTCGTTTTCCATTGGGATACGAGGTACTCCAGCAATTTCTTGCCGGTCTCCGTATCGTCGCCGATGATGGACAGCTTAGGCAGCGTAGCGCCGGATTCCTTGAGTCCTTCGGCCAGCAGTTCCTTGGCCTTGGCTGCGTCGAACGGAGCTTCGGTGTCGCCTACGACCGTACGGAAGTCCTTGCCGTTGCCGTCTTGGTTGCCGGCCGGCACGAAGCCGGTCGAAGGCACGGAGCCGTTCTTCAGGACAAGGTTGGTTACGCCGGCGCGGTCGATCGCCATCGTGAACGCTTCGCGAACCTTGACGTTGGCGAATGCAGGTACCTTCGTCGCTTGGAAGTTCAGGTAGCCCGTGACGAGCTCCTTCTTCATTTGCAGGTCAGGCTTGTCTTTGTAAGCGATCATCTGATCGCCCTTGACATCGGCGTAGTCCGTACCGCCCGTCTCGTACAGGTTGAGGCCGGTAGCCGTATCCTTGACGATGTTCAGGGTGACCTTCGTCAGCTTGACGTTGGCTGCATCCCAGTACTTGTCGTTCTTCTCAAGCACGAGCTGCTGCTCGTGATCCCACTTCGTCAGCTTGAACGGACCGGCGCCGAGCACCTTGTCCGCGTCTGCGCCGCTCTTGTCGCCCAGCGCGGATACGAACTTCTCGTTCTGCGGGTAGAAGTTCAGGAATGCCAGTTGGGACGTGAAGAACGGAACCGGGTGGTCCAGCGTGATCTCCAGCGTCGTGTCGTCCTTGGCGACGACACCCATCTTGTCCTGCGCAGCCTTGATGGCCGCGTCGTCCTTGGCGGCCAGTACGTCGTTGCCGCCCTTGATCCAAGCGACCATGAACGCATAGGTTGCCTTCGTGCGGGGATCGACGGTGCGCTTGAACGAGTAGACGAAGTCATTCGCGGTCAGCGGATCGCCGTTCGCCCACGTCAGGCCGGACTTCAGCTTGATCGTGTAGACCAGGCCGTCGGCCGAGATCGTCGGCATGCCGTCCGCAAGCGCTGGCTGCGGCTGCAGGTCTTTATCCAAACGGTACAGGCCTTCGCTGATGGCGCCGAGAATCGTAAACGAAGCGGCGCTCTCCGCGATCGATACGTCCAGCGCAGGCGGATCTGCACGGTAGTTCATTACAAGTTCGGTCTTGCTGGAGGAGCTGGATGGTGCGCTGGCAGTGGAACTGGCACCCGCGCTCGGGCTGCTTGCGTTGTTGTTTTTGTCGCCGCATGCAACCAACGAAGCGCCGAGCAGCGTCAGCGTAAGGATACTTGACACAATCTTCCTCGTCTTCATGTACTGGCCTCCCCAGATTTTTGATCGAGCAGTTTCGCATGATAAATTTCCAGTTTTCTTGCGTGTGCTCTCTCTCCTAGGCGATTATATAGCAAGATTCTTAAGAAATCTATGATATTTTGCACATTTTTTAATCAAACGTTGAAATAATTTTTGGTTATTTTAACGTGTAAAAGCGGCTATTCTTTAACGCGTTTGCCCTTCACCGATGGAAAGCACTAAATGTAAGCGAATTCTTTTGGCAAACATCGACAATAGCTAGGCAAGACAGACCATTACATGTCATATCAATGTCAGTTACCATATAATAGTTATTACTGGAAATCAGTTTGCCTCCTCCTTTCGATATTGTTCGATCAAATCAAGCTTCAGCTTCCAAGCGCGTTCGCTTAAGTTAACTCTGTACAACTCCGGATTCAGCTTGCGCAAATACTGTGGCCAAAATAACGCAAGCTGCGTGTCATGATAGGCGCGAATGTCTGCAAGCGACGGCGGCTCGCGGACGACCTCCCCGTCCTCAATCACCGGAACGAGCAGCGGGACGGCATCATAGCGATCGATATATTTATGAATATAGGGATGAACCGGATCGAAAAGCTTGATCCGCTTGCCTGAGCGGATGTCCTCTTCCTCCATCAGCGCGATGTAGTCACCCTCGGCTTTGCCGGTGTCCCGGCTGACGATGCGGTATACGTCCTTGAGGCCCGGTGTCGTAACCTTGTCCGGGTTCGCCGAGATCTTGATGACCGGCTCGTAGACGCCTCGGCGCGCGATCGCAACCATCTTGTAGACCCCACCGAGCGAGGGCTGATCCGCCGCCGTGATCAGCTTGGTGCCGACGCCCCATACATCGATGCGCGCCCGCTGGCTTTTCAGATTGTCGATAATATGCTCGTCCAAGTCGTTGGAGGCGGTGATGCGCACGTACGGAAGTCCGGCGTCGTCGAGCATCGCGCGCGCCTGCTGCGACAGATAGGCGAGATCCCCGCTGTCCAGGCGGATGCCGTTCATCCGCTTGCCCGCAGCGGCAAGCGCTTGTCCGATCTTAATCGCATCGGGTACCCCGCTGCGGAGCGTGTCGTACGTGTCCACGAGCAATGTCACTTGGTCCGGCAGCGCCTCGGCGTATTTGCGGAATGCCTCTTCCTCCGTCTCGAACGCCTGGACCCAGGCATGTGCATGCGTGCCCTTGGTCGGAATGCCGAACATCATGCCCGCCCGCATATTGGACGTCGCATGGAAGCCGGCCACGTACGCCGCACGCGCCCCCCATACGGCGGCATCCGCTTCCTGTGCGCGGCGGGTGCCGAATTCGAGCAGCGTGTCCTCCGGGGCGACCTGCCGAATCCGGGACGCCTTGGTCGCGATCAGCGTCTGATAATTAAGGAAGTTGAGCATCGCCGTCTCGATCAGATGCGCCTCGAACAGACGCGCCTCTACGCGCACGAGCGGCTCGTTCGGGAATACGATCGTCCCTTCGGGCACTGCATGCAGACTTCCCGTGAATCGGAATTCCCGCAGCGTCTCCAGAAATCCGGGCGCATAATTCTCTTCCTGGCTCCGCAAATAGGCGATCTCCCGATCGCCGAACCGCAGCGCTCGTATGTAGCGTACGATCCGTTCGAGTCCCGCGCATACCGCGTAGCCGTTGCCGAACGGCAGCTTGCGAAAATAAAGTTCGAACACGGCCCGCTCGTTCAGCGTGCCCTGCACCCAATGCGCGTACATCATATTGATCTGATATTTGTCGGTATGGAGCGTGAGGTTGTCCCCGTCCATCGTGCGCCCTCCTTAAAAACCCGGCAGCCCGCGCAGCGACGGGTGAGCCGACCGGCTCTTCTGTATTATGCGTGGCTGTCCGAGCGTTCATGCAGCGGCATGGTGCTGCAGCATGGCTGAAGCAGCGATTATATGCCAGGTCCCGCCCTGGCACGAATAAACTAAAAGGCCGGGCACTGCCGCCCGGCTCGTATGGATCAATATCCGGCTATGTGCTCCAGTTCCCCGATCTGCGTCAGATGTCTCGTTCAAGATAGCCGACGAAGTCGAGCCACTGCTTGCCGTCCATCAATCCGCGAGCCGGCACGCGGCCGGCAATCGTCTTAATCATACCCGGCCCGCAGCGATCTGAATCTCAGCTCTCGTCCCCTGCTGCGATGAAGGCCGCGATCTCCGGCAGGCCGCTGCGGTCCCGCGCGCTGTAAAAAACGACAGGCCCGGCGAAGCGGGCGGCCCATTCGCGCCGCAGCGCCTCCCGTTCTTCCTGTGCGAGCCCGTCGGCGAAGCTGCGGACGAGCAGTGTCCGCTCCGTCAGCCCGCTGCGTGCGATGCCGAGCAGCAGGCGGTCGTCCGCCGCATGCAGCTTATCCTTGAACAGCACGATCAGTCTGTCGAACGACCGGAACGGAAACAGCTTGAAGAAGGCTTCGGACGGATGGGCCGCCGTGCCGTAGCCCGGCGCATCGACGAAGACGGCGCCGCCGCATCTGTGAATCAGGGGCGCATGAGGGTCCTCCGCCCAGGACGTGGCATCCGTCCGCTGGCCGACGACCGGCCGCGGCTGGCAGCTGCGTTCGGTGAGCGCGTCGAGCAGCGCCGACTTGCCGGCGCCCGGCTGCCCGAGCAGCGCCGTCTTGCGCGTCCGCGGAATGACGGCCAGTTCCCCCGCGAGCCGCTTGAGATTGCGCTCAAGCACGGTCTGCGCCGGACCGGGCTTGTCGGGACCTTGACGGGCGGCGCTCATGTCGCCCGACCGATCCCGAGCTCCTGCTCCAGCATCCGCTGCGCCAGCTCGTGGCAATCGCCCAGGTAAGACTTGCCCGCGGCAAGCGTCATTCCGAAGCCTGCCGCAGCCGCGATCGCCTGGCCCACGATCGGCACGAAGCGGCCGACCGCCGTGGACGCGCTTTTGCCCGCGAACTTTTTCAGGAGCAGCACGATGCCCTCCTTCGTCCCGTAATCGAGCACCCGCTTGCCGAGCGGCAGCAGCGACGGGATCAGCTTGTTCACCTTCTCGTCGGTGAGCCCGTACGAAGCGCGGATCTCGGCGAACATCTTGTACATGATGGACATATCCACGCCTACGTTGACGCCCGGCACCGGGTTAAGACCGTTGGCTGCGGCGAGCCCGGCGTATTTGTACACCGACTTCTCGCACGCTTCCTTCTTCGCCTCGAGATGCGCGAGGGTGAATGCCTTGGCCGAGCGCGCGTACTTGTCCCGCAGCGCCGGCGCGAGCGAGTCCTTGATTCCGTCCACCAGCTCGCTTAATCCCTCGCGCGTCCGGCAGCTGACGAAGAAGACCGGCTCCGCCGCGCCGATCTGCCGCTCCACGTCGGCGACGATCTCCGCCCGCAGCTCCTCCGTCGTGCGGCCGTCCTCCCAGAGATCGTCGAGCTTGTTGCGGACGAACAGACAGATGCGCCCGGCCGCCCGCAGCTCCTTGAAGAAGGCGGTGTCCGCCTCGTGGAACTTGCCCGCGAACACGCACAGGAACAAGTCCAGCTCCTCCGGGCGGAAGCGGTCCATCCATTCGTTGGGCGGAAATCTCGACGTCCCGTAGCCGGGCAGATCGACGAACAGCAGCTCCTCGTGCGCGATGACCTGCGCCTCTACCGTCGTGTCGGTCGTCACGCCCGTGCGCGCGACCGGCTGTCCGACGATCTGATTGATGAGCGACGACTTGCCGGAGCCCGGTTGGCCGAACAGGGCGATCCGGAGCTTCACATTCTGCTCGTCGTCGATATCTTGCCTGAGCTTGGCCGCGTCCTCTCTAAGTCCCACTCCTGCTCCCCTCCCCCGCCTGCCTCTAACGAATATTTTTACCGTAGAAAATCTCGTCCATCTCGATCTTCAGCCGCTCGGTGATCTCCGTCTGCTCGGCCTCGGTCAACTTGTCCTTGGTGTAGCCGAACAGATAGTTGTTGAGGTCGAATTCGCGCAGCTTGCACTTGGTGTGAAAAATATGCTCCTGATACACGTTGACGTCGATCATATCATACGCCTCGATCACGGCATCGGGAATATAATTCTGGATGGAGTTGATGTCGTGGTCGATGAACAGCTTGTGACCGTTGATGTCCCGCGTGAACCCGCGCACCCGGTAATCGATCGTCATGATGTCGGTGTCGAACGAATGGATCAAGTAATTCAGCGCCTTGAGCGGCGAGATCTCGCCGCATGTGGAGACGTCGATGTCCGCGCGGAATGTGCTGATCCCCTCGCTAGGGTGGTACTCTGGATACGTGTGCACCGTAATGTGGCTCTTATCGAGCTGCAACGTGACATTGGCCGGCATCGGACCGGGCGATTCCTCGTACGACTCCGTCGGCACCTCCACGATCGGTCCTTCAGACACGAGCAGTGTCACGCTCGCCCCCTGCGGCACATAATCCTGCTTCGCCGTATTCAGCACATGGGCGCCGATGATCTCGGCCACCGCGTTCAGAATCTTGGTCAGCCGCTCGGAGTTGTACTGCTCATCGATGTATGCGATGTAGGCCTCGCGCTCCTCCTTCGTCTTCGTGTAGCAGATGTCGTACATATTGAAGCTCAGCGTTTTCGTCAGGTTGTTGAACCCGTGCAGTGTGATGCGTTGTTCGTCCGTCAATGCCGTCATGGCCTTCTCCCCCTCGCTGCGCATGCGCTTGCCGCTTTACGCTCGTCTCCTTATTATGGCTGCGTCTCGGATTTGCAATGCCCTTCGTTGATTCTTACCCCGCTTGCGGCAAACCGGAGCAGTATGGGCAGTCGGAGTGAGTGCCGGCAGCCGGAGTGTGCGTCGGAAATAAAATAGACCCGCAGCGACGGTCATCTCCACCGCAGGCTCGGGTCACAGATTCGGGACAGGCACGGATCGGTTATCTATCGGCAATCCAGTGTTGGGGCTTGGCCTCCACAATCTGAATCGAACGTGTCAGCTCCTGCAAAATATCGGATTGCATCTGCGGATTCATGTACAGCGCCTTGATGTAGGCCTGCCCGGCTTGCGTGGTCGTATACTTGGCCGGAAGATGATTCAAGGTGAGCACGATGATATCGGTCGTGCACTTGTCGCAGTTGCATTTGAGCTGATAGTTGGGCAGCAGCTGCTCCTCGAAGAAGCTGACGACGATCGGTTCCATCGAGTTGATTATCGATGAGGATCTGGCTAATTCCATGATTTGCATAACTCCCCGAGTGCCAATTTATTACTCAGCATAACATAGCGCACAGCACAGCGTCATTAGACTGGTCGCCCCACGCCTGGATGACTAGATCGCCCGCGATTGTCCTTTGCGTTAGGCTCGGCAGCGATGGGGGTAATAAGGGGAAACCTGTATAAAGGAGTGCTGCACATGTCCCAATATAAAGATTATGGAGCTGAATTGCCCAATTTCGATCCAGGCACGCCGGAGATTACGCCTCCGACTTCGCCCGAGATCTCGCCGGTGGTCCCCAATCCCGAGATTACGCAGAATCCCCAGCCCGAAGTAAAGCCTGATCCGCTGCCGCCGGACGTCAAGCCCGACGTGCCGCCGGAGGCCCCGCCGGGGAAGCCGCTGTAGGGTTGGCCGCGAGGCTTTGAGGCTGACGCGCGGCGGTGCAAGGCACGGCCCGCGAATGGCGTGCGCCGCGAATAGCGCGCCGGCCGGCGGCGCGGAATGCGCAGGAACCGCACAGGATCTGTGCGGTTCCGAGTCTTGCGGGCGGGACCAGGCAGGCTGCACGTGGCGGCTCGCGACACGACGGCGCAGAGCACTCCGGCACTGCACAGATTTGTGCGGTACCGGGGTCTCGCGGGCGCGTGATTCTTGTCGGCAGCATATTTCGGATAATGGCCAGTCAAGTTTGTGATTTATTTCACTTTACCTATTGCAAATCCGCTCAGGGTGGCGTATAGTGATGTCAGCAACCAATTGTGATTTAATTCACAATATTCGCTTCTATCGCACCACACGCACCACACGCCTTACCGCATCACACGCATCATGCAGAACGCAACACTGAAACCCATGTGTCTATGCCGAGGCACCATCTGCGAAGGTTCTCTCCCACTGGCTGACGAGTGCAGCTTTTGCTTTATCGCAGTATGTGAATTAAATCACAATACGATCTATACTATAATCCGAGGAGAATGCCTTATGAAAATCATCGTCATCGGCTGCACCCATGCAGGAACCGCCGCTACTATCCAGATGGCCAAACGTTACCCGGACGCCGAGATTACCGTGTACGAACGCAATGACAATATCTCGTTTCTCTCGTGCGGGATCGCGCTCCATGTGGGCGGGGTCGTGCGCAATGCGGAGGAGCTGTTCTATGCGCATCCCGATACGCTCGCAGAGCTGGGGGTCCGGACTCGGATGCAGCACGACGTGCTGGCCGTCGATACCGTGTACAAGACGGTGACGGTCCGCAACCTGCTGACGGAGGAAATGTTCGTCGACAGCTATGACAAGCTGGTCGTCACGACGGGCTCGTGGCCGATCGTCCCCCGTATGGAGGGCATCGATCTGGATCGGGTGCTGCTCTGCAAAAACTACAATCATGCGCAGACGATCATCGAGAAAGCGGCAAATGCTGAAAAAATCGCCGTCGTCGGCGCAGGCTATATCGGCGTCGAGCTGGTGGAGGCGTTCCGCCAGTTGGGCAAGAGCGTGACGCTCATCGACAATGCGCCCCGCGTCATGTTCAAGTATCTCGACCAAGCGTTCACCGACATCGTCGAAGCCGACATGCAGGAGCGCGGCGTGAAGCTCGCGCTCGATCGAACGGTCACCTCGCTCGAAGGCCGCGAGGGCAAGGTCGCCCGCGTCGTCACGACGGCAGGCGCCTACGATGCGGACCTTGTCGTCCTCTGCATCGGCTTCCGCCCGAATACGGAGCTGCTCCAAGGTCAGGTCGTGATGCTGCCCAACGGCGCGATCGTCGTCGACGAATACATGCGCACGAGCTGCCCGGACGTGTACGCCGCCGGCGACAGCTGCGCGATCCGCTACAATCCGACGGGCAAGGCCGCCTATATCCCGCTGGCGACCAACGCCGTCCGTATGGGGACGCTCGTGGCGATGAACATCATGGAGCCCCGCGTGAAGTACATGGGCACCCAGGGTACGTCGGGCATCCGCATCTTCGATCTGAACATCGCCTCGACCGGGATGACCGAACAGGCCGCAATCGAGGCCGGACTCAAAGTACGGACGACGACGGTCAGCGACAATTACCGTCCGGAGTTTATGCCCACTTACGAGCGGGCGCTGGTCAAACTCGTTTACGATGCGGAAGACGGACGTCTGCTGGGCGCGCAGGTGCTCTCGAAGGCCGATCTCACGCAATCGGCGAACACGCTGTCGGTTTGCATTCAAAATCGCATGACCGTGGAGGAGCTCGGCTTCGTCGACTTCTTCTTCCAGCCGCATTACAACAAGCCATGGAATCTGCTCAACCAGGCCGGATTGCAGGCGGCGGCCGAGCTGGAAGCGGCCAAGACGGCACACACAGCGCAGCCGTAAGTCTGCCGGATCACAAGCAAGCTGAAAAAATTAAAACCGCCGGGGCGCCCCCCGGCGGTTTTGGCGTTCGGCAACATGTCCCGAAACTCAAGCACTGCATTCCAAACTCAGGCATCGCACCCAAGCCCAAACGCCCCGCCCTTACTCAGTCCGCCACGGCGCCGCAGCATTTCTTGAACTTCTTGCCGCTGCCGCACGGGCAAGGATCGTTGCGCCCGATCTTGCGGCCGGTCTGGATCGAGATCACGTCCGCTTGATGCGGGCGCTGCGGCATCGCCAGCACGTTGGACGGGATGCCGCCGGCGGACGAGGACAGCTCGTCCGGTCGATGTCCCTTCAGCACCCATTGTCTCGTGCTGTTGTTCAGACGGGCGAGCATGCCGGCGATCTCCTCGATCGTGCGATCATCCTCAATCGAGAATTCGAACTGCAAGATCTCGAACGCCGCGCTCATCGACTTGCCGTTCTTGAACGTGTCGGCGCAGATCTCTGCGATGACATCGGCCTCCTGCCTGTCAACCGCATATTCGCGCGACAGATAATCGGCCAGTTCCTGATGCGCCTTCGTCCGTTCGACGAACTCGGGCTCTCCCGCCTTCAGCAGCTCCGCCTTGGTGAATTCGCGATATTCCAGCTCGCCCCGCGCCTGCTGCAAATGCAGCAATTCCTGCGGATCCTCGACGTCGAGATTCGAATACAAGCCATCCTCGTCCGCATCGTACGTAGCGCGGAAGTCGAGCGCATCGACCAGCACCTCGAACACATCGCGTCCATCGTCCGACGGCTGGCCGGCGAGTGCGCCCAGACGCTCTTCGAGCTCCGTCTCGGGCAGCACGCCGTAATAATACAGCAGGCCCTGCGTCAGACGGATCGCCTCCGTATTGCGCTTCACATGCGCCGGCGTGCCGGACAACCCTTCCAGCTTGACGAATCGCTCTACCAGCTCGGCCGGCATGACGAGCGACTTTATGCCGTTCACCTGCCCCGGGAACGCGATCCCGCGCTCTCTTAAATAGTAGGCGGCCGGACCCGATTGGGGCGGATTGGCGAGGAGCCCGTTGTTCTTGACGAGCTTGCGGATCAGCGTCCACCGCTCTTCATCCCATAATTCCGTCGATGCGGCGGCATAGTCGGCCATCGCGGGGACGAGTCCCCGGATGAGCGCCTCTTTATCGTCCTCTTTCATCCAATCGTATATCAGGAGCAGCCTCGCGATTCTCTGCAGCATCTCCGTCGTCAGCGGCGACAGCGCATCCTGAAGCGACAGCGGCCAGGACAATGCCGGCCATTCGCCGTCAAGACTCTTAAGGTTTTCCATATTTCATCCTACTTCCGTTTTTTTGGCGAAATAAAAACAAGCCCGTCCTGCAATCGTCCGGGCACTGCATGGCGAAGCCGACAACGAATCACACGCCCGTGCGTTTTTTCTGATTGTTCGGCTTCTTTTTAATCTGGCTGCGCATCTGCTTCACGTCTGTCGAGAAACCGCTCTGCTGTCCGCCGGCTTGCGCCGCCGCTTGCTTTTTCTGTGCAAGACGCTGCTTCATCGCCTCCGCCAGACTGATCTTCTTTTGCGCCGGCTTATCCTCGGCGGCCGAAGGGCTCGCTTCGTTATGCTCACTCACGTTCATCGCACCTCATTTATCGCGCTTGGCTTGTTCCCATTATAACTCCGAAGCGCAAAAAGGGCCACGCCCCGTATTCCGGGACCCGGCCCTCCTGTGCGTTCAGTTCAGATTCGTTGACCCGGCGGCAGCGGGCCGTCCTCGGACAGAATGCGCGGCAGCTCGCGGTCGATCGCCTGATTGCGGATCGCGCCGTCCGCCACGCTGTCATCGGCGGGGGAGCTGGCGACGACGTCGTCGGTCAAGCCGTTGTCGTGGCCGATCAAGAGCAGGAACCGCCCCTTGTCCACCTCGGGCGCATACTCCATCGCATCGCCGTTCGACAGGCCGATCTCCTCGAGCCGGCCGGACAGCTCGCTGTCTCCGCCCGCCTTGAAGATCCGCTTGACCTTGCCGACCAGCGAATCCGATCCGGCGCCTGCGCCCTCCACCTCGACCAGGTCGGCCGCCTGCCCCAGATTGCCGAGGCTCCAGGATTCCTCCCGATCCGCGACGACCGTCAGATCATGGTCGGAATGCCCTCTGATTTTCAAAGACTGAATCGCGTCAATCACTTCGCGGCTCGTATCGAATACGCCGTATACGGTCATGGACATCGGTATTCCTCCCCTTCATTCGATAACTCGCATCTTCGCGAATTCGCACATTCGCGCTACCCAACTTTACCCCTCCGCCTGCCGCATTAATCTGATGAATCCTGCCATCCTATGGGTACTAATTAGCGTTATGACAACCTGATCCGAAGCGAGGAGGACCACGCACAGTGAGAGCGGTAACCTTTCAAGGCAGCAAGGATATACAGGTCAAGGAGGTCGAGGATCCGAGGCTCCAGCAGAAGGACGATATCATCGTACGAATCACCTCCACCGCCATATGCGGTTCCGACCTGCATATCTACCTGGGCGGCATCCCGGCGACGAAGGACACCGTGATCGGACATGAGCCGATGGGCATCGTCGAAGAGGTCGGCCCCGACGTGACCCGCGTCAAAAAAGGCGATCGCGTCGTCATTCCCTTTAACGTCTCCTGCGGCAAATGTTATTATTGCGAGCACGATATGGAGAGCCAATGCGACAATTCGAACCCGCATCCTCCGCTCAAGGAGATCGACTCCGGCGGCTTCCTGGGCTACACCGAGCGCTACGGCAATTACCCGGGCGGGCAAGCCGAGTATCTTCGTGTCCCCTACGGCAACTTCATGCCGCTCGCGATTCCCGAATCATGCGAGCTGCCCGACGAAGCGCTGCTGTTCCTGTCGGACGTGCTGCCGACCGCATACTGGAGCGTCGAGAACGCCGGCGTGAAGCCGGGCGACACCGTGATCGTGCTCGGGTGCGGCCCGGTCGGGCTGATGACGCAGAAGTTCGCGATCATGAAGGGCGCGATGCGGGTCATCGCGGTCGACAATCTGCCCTATCGGCTCGAGCATGCCCGCAGGATCAACAAGGTCGAGACGATCAACTTCGAGGATCATGACGAAGCGGCCATGCATCTGCGCGAGATCACGCGGGGCGGCGCGGACGTCGTCATCGACTGCGTCGGCATGGACGGCAAAAAAAACGCGCTCGAAAAAATCGGGCAGAAGCTGAAGCTGAACGGCGGCACCCTCAGCGCGATCGATATCGCGATAGACGCGGTCCGCAAATTCGGCACGATCCAGCTGACGGGCGTGTACGGCTCGAGGTACAACATGTTCCCGCTCGGCCATCTGTTCGAGCGCAATCTGACGATCAAGATGGGCCAGGCGCCCGTCATCCACTACATGCCCCAGCTGTTCGACATGATCGTGAAGGGCGAGTTCGACCCGACCGAGATCGTCACGCACCGCGTCCCGCTCGAGCAGGCGAGCGGGGCGTACAAGATTTTCAACGATAAAGAAGACGGCTGCATCAAGGTCGTGCTCAAGCCTTAGTGAGGCTAGAACGCCGATCCGAAGCGACTATCGTGTCGAAGCCCTCCGCTCGCATTCGAGCGGGGGCTTTTTTGGGCGTCGCCGGCGAGGGCGGGCGTTTGCTATAATGAGTGCCAAAGGCGGTGTCCGGCGCATGTCGATTGCCAATCAACAAGAAGCGGAAAATATGATCTATCGTTCCTACCTGCGGGCCGCCCCGCATCTGTCGCCTGCCGGCGACGAGCAGGTCCGCCATCCGCGCTTGACGCGCGAGCTGCTCGACCGGCTGGGCGCCCCCGATCGGGGACGACGCTATGTGCTCGTGACGGGCAGCAAAGGCAAAGGCTCGACCTCGCGAATGATCTCCTCGCTGCTCAGCCATATGGGGTACAAGGTCGGATTGTTCACCTCCCCCCATCTGGTCGATTATCGGGAGAGAATTCGGATCGACGGGCGTGCGATCGGGGAGACCGACTTCGTGCGGCTGGCGAGGCATGTGCAACCTGCATGGGCACAGATCGAGCGGGGCTTGGACAAGACGACATATCAGGGGCCGGTGGGCGTGGCGCTCGCGATCGCGGTCAGCTGGTTCGCGGAGCAGGAGACGGATATCGACGTCGTGGAGTGCGGACGCGGCGGGCGGTACGACGACGCCAATGTGCTGGCGAACGAATGGGCGGTCGTCACGGCGGTGCTCGAAGAGCATGTGCGAGAGCTGGGGCCGGACATTCGGGATATCGTACGACACAAGCTCGGCATCGCGAAGTGTGCCGATACGCGGTTGTATGTGGGCAAGCAGCGAGAGGATGTGCTCGTGGAAATCAAGGCGGTGCGGGAAGCGACGATCGAGCATATACGCGGGGACGAGGACGGCGAGTCGGTTCGAGTCCAAGACCCGGCCGCGCGAGCAAGCCAAGGCGCTTCCGGGAGGGACGACCGTCAGGACGCATCGGCGCCTGCTGACGGCGCGGTATTCGCGGGCGCACACTTCGCGGCGGCGCGTGTCGCGATTACGCCAAGCGGGACGACGTTCGACGTGCGGACCGAGCGGGCGCGCTACCGCGGCCTGACGCTGCCGCTGCTCGGCGAATTCCAGGCGGACAACGCCGCGCTCGCGATGCGCGTATGCGAGGACATCGCGGGATCGGCGCTCGATCCCGCGGTCGTCGCCGCCTGCTTCGCGCGGCTGCAATGGCCCGGCCGCTGCGAGATCGTGAGCCGCGAGCCGCTCACGATCGTGGACGGCGCGATCCACCGCGACTCCGCGGCCCATCTCGTCCGCGTCGTCCGCTCGCTCGGCCTCGGCGCAGATGCCCGGATCGCCGCCGTCGTCGGCATCCCCCGGGACAAAGACTACGTCGGCGTCATCGAGACGCTCGCCGCCGTCGCCGCCCGCATCCTCGTCACGCGGCCCGACGTGAGCCATCTCGCCTTCCCGGAGGACGCGGAGGCGCTCGCAGCAGCGCGCCGCTATCGCCCGGACGGCAGCGCGGCATATCCGCTGCTCGCAGAGGCGCTCTCGGCCCTGCTCGCAGGTCCCCCGCCCGACTGCATCCTCATCGTCGGCACGCAGACGCTGATCGGCAACGCCAAGCGGCTGTACGGACAGGAGCTGGAGGATATCGGGAAGTGACTTCGCCTGCCGCACAAATAGCGAGGACTCTCATCCGTTCCTTCGGATGCGCCCCCTAACGCGCAAAGGGGCCGTCCCTTAAGTCATCGACTTAAGGGACGGCCCCACTTCATTACTCAGCGAACAAATCCGGGCGCAGATGCTTCATGCCTTGGTCAAGCTTGTCCACCTTGAGAATCGGATTCGGGACGTGCAGCGCATGCGTCTCCCGCGAATTCATCAGCAGGCATGTGCCGGGATCGTACAGGGCATCCCGCTCCTCCTGCGTCGGACGCGGCGGCTTCGTATACACGTAGGCCATATGCGGGTACAGGCTGCTGCCCGGCGTCTTGCCGAACACACTATGCTTGGCGTGGAAGTAGACGGCCGTGAACTCCCCGGCATCGACATGCGGCATCCCCCGCGGCAGGATGACCAGGTCCCCTGCCTTGAATTCATACTTCTCGATCTCGCAGGTCGCATCGCCCAAGCCGAGCGTGACCGATCCGGAGCCGCTCACGATAAATTTATATTCCTCGATATCGGGATGCGAATGCGAGTCGAACGGCCGCTCGATATCGGAGGACGCTTTTTTCTCGGCCAGATTGAAGATGGCGATGTCGTCCGTCCACGTTAGCGGCGTACAGGTCTGCTTTAGTCCCGCATTGGCATTGTACTGGGATGGGGAATCCGCCACCTTGATGACACGCGCGCCCAATGCCGCAGCGTTTTTGCGGGCCTGATCCAGGTTGCGCTCATTTTTGGTCTGCCGGTCTACCGGCGTCAGATTGTAATACAGGCTGTTCGCTTCCATGCCCTCCTGGACGGATGCCAGATCGGTCCGGCAGGCCAGCAGATTGCCGGGCTTGAAGCTGCCTTTGACGACCGGCTCGCCCTGGATGCCGACGCTGAACAGCGGGTCCATGCACACATAGGAGGCGGGCTCGTGCAGCGCATCCCGTTCTTCCTGAGTCGGTCGCGCGGGCTTGTCGAGCGTAACGATCGGATGCGGGAAACGGTTGGTGCCCGCCGCCGTGCCGAACACGGAGGCGCGGACGTGGAAGCAGATCCCTTCCCATTCCCCTGTGAATCTGTAGGGAACCCCTCGCGGCACGATGACCAGCTCTTGCTCGACAAAATCATAGGACTCCTGTTCAAAGGTCTGATCCTCGCCGCCAAGCACAACCGTGCCGGTTCCCTTCAATATATAGACATACAGATTGATATCCGGGTGGGCCTGCGTCGCCCAGGGACGATCTCCGTCCGTGCTTGCTTTCTTTTCTATATAAGAGAACAGGCCCAGGTCGTTCACTTCGCTTAATGCGTAAAACCGCTGCATCGACGCCGAGCTGTTGACATAGACATGTCTGGCGTCTTCGCCCCGCAAAATTCTGGCGCCGGGAATTAACGGATTTTTCGCCGACTCGCTTCGATCTTGCTGCCAATTCATAGCTCCCAGCGTATTGTTGTTCATTTAATGTACCTCCAGATAATAAGTCAGCCCTTCACGCCGCCGGCCATAATGCCTTCCATAATTCTTTTCTCAAAAATCAAAATAAAAATAATAATCGGCAGCAGGATGATCCATCCCATCGTACTGATCAGATCCCACGGCATCATGTAGGAGTTCAGCTTCGGAATCGTCGTGATCCCGATGCTCAGCACCTCGATTTTTTGCGAGAAAAATAGCGGCGTGAACAAGTCGTTTAAGCAGGTAATAAAGTTAATGATCAAGGTCGTGGCGATGGCGGGACCCATCAGCGGCAGAGTGACCTTGAACAGCTTCTGAATAAAGTTGGCGCCGTCCACATTGGCCGCCTCCTCAAAGTCCAACGGGATCGCGCCGAGGAAGTTGACCATAATCAAAACGGTGAACGGAATCAGATTGCTCGTATACAGGATCGTCAAACCCAAATACGTATCGATCAGGTTCATCGACTTCAGAAAATCGAACAGCGGTCTTGCCGTCACGATGCCCGGAATCAGCGCCGAAAAAATGATCGCGCCGAAGGCGGCCGACAACCACCCGCTCTTGAATCTCGTGAACGCGTACGCCGCCAGCAAGCAGGCAATCGTAGACACGATCAGCGAACCGCCCGTAATGATGAGCGTGTCCAACGCTTTTTGACCGATGCCCAATTTAAAAATCAGACTCTTATAGTTAGCCAGTGTCGCATGATCGGGCAAATAATCGATAGGAGACTTGAACAGCTCCGCCGCAGGCGTCAGGGAAGAAATAAAGATCCAGTACAGCGGAATCAAGATGATGCCGGCAACGACGACCGTTAATCCCCAGCGACCGGAGAAGGTCAGGATTTTCATTTTCCGACTCATGATTATAGCCCATCCCTTGCATTGATTCGCTTGATGACAAACAGATTGACGCCGCTAAAGAGCAGCATGACCACAAACAGGACGACGCCGATCGCCGAAGCATAACCGAGATTCAAATTCGTGAACGCCTCGATCATGATGCGGTACGACAGCAAGGTGGTCGAATCTCCCGGTCCGCCCGAAGTCATCGCATACACGACATCGAAGCTGGTTAACCGCCACATGGTGAAAAAAATGGAGATGGTGATAACCGTCTTGCTAATATTCGGCACCGTAATCGAAAAAAACGCGCGCACCTTGCCGGCACCGTCGATCTTGGCCGACTCGTAAATATCGCCCGGTATAAACTGCAGGGCGGCCAGCACCAATATTGCAAAGAAGGGAACGTCCTTCCACAAGTCCACCGCAATGACGGCCAGCCGCGCCGAGTCGTTATGAATCAGCCAGTCGAAATGAAAGCCCGGATTCACTCTTCTGATCAGATCGTTCACAAGGCCGTACATATCGTTGAACGCCCATCTGGCGGCCTGGCCCGCAACAACCATCGGCATCGCCCACGGAATGAGGACGGTCACTCTTAGAAACTTTTTGCCCTTGAACTTCATATTGAGCATGAGCGCCAGTCCTACTCCTAACACAATATGAAAAATCATCGAAACGACAGTGAAGATCACCGTAAAATCGGTCGACGTAATGAACTTGTCGTCGGTAAAAATATCTTTGTAGTTTTGCAGCCCGATGAACTCGCCCGTGCCGCCCTTGAATAAACTCAGATCGAACAGGCTGTTGTAGAAGGTCATAAAGATCGGTTGAACGGTGGTAAATCCTCTAATCAGCAAGGCAGGGAGGACGAGCAACAAGGCAAGCAAAATCGCTTTACGTTTTTTCAGCATTCCCTATCCTCTTTCCTTGGAGAAAATCAGGCGACGGATCGTCGCCTGATTGATCGCCATACTTGTCTACTCCAAATATTTGTCCGCTACTTTTTGCATCTTGGCGCAGTAATCTTCCAGAGACAGCTCGTCCAAAATATATTGCTGGAACAGCGAGCCCGTCTCGGAGATGAACTCCATCGACTGCTTCGGCATGACGCTGCCGATCAGGGTCGTCTCGTTCAAATAGTGCCTCAAATCCTCGATGCCCGCTGCGTCAAAGTCCGGCGAATTGATGACATCGGTTCTGGCCGGCAGTCTCGTCGACATATCGTAGTACGCGCGCTGGCCTTCGGCGCTCGCCGCCCAGGTGAGGAACTTCTTGGCTGCGTCTTTGTTTTTGGACGAGGCGTTCAGCACATAATCCCAGCCGCCGACGTACGTCTCGCTTTGGTTAAACGTCGGCATCGGCGCAATATGCAGGCCCTTCGAGCCATACTTCCCCGACTCCTCGAACTTGCTCATGAAGCTTGAATACGTGAACGTGCTGCCGTACACGCCGTCGATAAACTTCTGCACGGATGTCGTATACTGGTCCGCCAGCTGCGCTTTTGGTGTCGTACCGTCCGTGACCATATCCTTCATGAACTTTACGGCCTCTTGCGTCTTCGGATCATTCCAATCCTGGAAGCTGCCGCCGAACAGGTTCAGGAATACGCCGATGTCCTTGAACACGTACGTTTTTTCCCATGCCCCGCCATAGCCGTATTTGCCGTCTTTTGAATTCGCTTTAACAAACTTCAGGAAGTCGTCCTTCGTCTTGATGGTATCCATGCCGAGCGCGTCCAGCTTGGCTTGATCGACCCAGAAGGTCAGAATCTCGATAAATTCGGGAACCCCGTACGGCATATCGTCGACGGACATCATCTTGATCAGCGCTTCCGGCATTTGCGCGCCGGTCTCCTTCGTCATCACGTCCGACAGCGGCTCCAGGAAGCCTGTCTGCTTCAGACTGCTGATCATCTCTTCGCCTACCGTGATGACGTCGACGCTCGTATCCCCCGAGGATACCAGGGTTACGACCTTGGCCTGTCTGTCGTCCGTGTTCGTCGGCATCGCTACCGCATCGACGGTAATGCCCGTCGCCTGCTCGGCTTTTTGAATATAAGCCTTGAACTTGTCGCCGAAGTTGTTCACGTCATCCGACATCAAGGTGATTTTACCGCCCGCCGCAGGACTTGCGCTGCCGCTCGCGGCCGGCGCCTGATCGGTTCCGGCTGCGTTTTTGGAATTGTTGTTGTTCGCTCCGCATCCTGCGACTACAGATGCCATGAGCAGTGTAGAAAGTCCGACGCCCCAAAGCTTCGTCAATTTCCCCATGTGAGAGCCCCTCCGTATATAACGATTCGATTGGCTTGATGCTGCACAGCGCCGGCCGGCACTTATGGCCTCATTTTAGCCCGGATGATGAAAGCGTTTGAATACAATAATTCATGATCGGGATATAAAATTTCATGATGTTTGTGCGGAGCCTCCACCTTTCCAGATGCCTCCATTGCGACGGCTGCTGCGTTTGTGTTATAACCAGTTTCAATATCAGGAAACGGTTTCAACCATTTGGCGGTGAACAGAAATGTTTCTTTTCAAAGGGAGCTTATGGGCGAAGCTCAATACTTTTCGGAACAAGCTTATGCTCGGATTTCTGCTGGTTTCCGTCATACCGACAGCGCTGGTGGGCGTCTTTTCTTACCGCTTGTCCCATCAGATTGCCGAAGAAAAAATTCTCGATTCGATCTCCTATTCCAGCAGCCAGCTAACGGACGCACTGGCGAGCCGCTTCAAGCAGATGGAGAATGCCTCCGACACGATTCAGTTTTATTTGAACGCGTTTGTGCTTCAGCCCGACGACTCGATCAGCGAGCAATTGGATAAATTTTCCGAGCTGAGGAACAATATTTCCCGGCTGCAGTATACTTTCGATTTCTTTAACATCAACGTCTACTTCAAGCCCGACCTGCTGTTCAGCAACGAAGGGATCAACTACTTTAAGATCGATCAACTGCCGAATCACGGCGTTACTCCCGAGACCTTCAACGGCAAAATCAATCAGTTGCAATGGGGACTGTTGCTGGGCTTGACCGAACCGTTCATGAAAGGCGGCATGGAGCGGCGAAACTATATTTCCAGCTATATTGCCTATAAGCCGCTTGGCGCAAGCGAGCTGGATTACGCCTTTTTTATCGACCTGAACGAGAAAGAAATTGCCGGCATGCTGCGGGAAAGCATCCCCGATCCGTCCGTCAACAGTATGATCGTCGACCGTAGCGGCCTCGTCATCTCCGCGATCGACGAATCCAGGCTGGGGACGACAATCTCCGGCGCTACCCTCCATGCCATCCGCTCGGCCGCAGATCAAGCCGTCGCGCTCGGAGACAGCCGTCTGGTCGTCAACCATCTGTCGGTGTCGGACTGGTATCTCGTCACGGAAGTGCCGAACGTATTCATCACGAACAATATCAATGTTTTGATTAACATCATTATCATCATTTTGCTGGCCGCGATCGTGACTGCGGTTATCGCCAGCCTGCTCACTTCCAACAGTCTGAGCACCAAGATCAGACGAATGTCCAAGATTTTGTCCGGGTTCAAGGTCCAAGATTCGAACAGCAATCTCGTGCATTATCATATCCCCGTCGATCAGAATCAGTCGCATCTGGACGAGCTGGATCGTCTTGCCGTCATCTTCAACACAATGCTGCAAAAGATGGAGGAAAACTTCGACCGGTTCCTTGAGCATACGCTGCGTGAGGAGAATCTGCGGTACATGCTGCTGCAATCGAAAATCAATCCGCATTTTCTTTATAACATATTGGAATCGATTAAAACCTGCCAATCCTTGGGGCGCATCGACGATGCCAATACGATGATTACGCGGCTGGCGAGGTTTTATCGGCTGCTCCTCAAAAAGAACGACGATCTGATTCCTATCGCCGACGAGCTGGAAATTGCGAGTCTGTACTTGGGCATTGAGGAATTGAACTACAAAGACGCCTTTACATTCCGCATCGATAGCGAGAACGGAATCGGGGATTTTCTCATTCCCAAATTTACGCTGCAGCCGCTGCTCGAAAACTGCATTCGTCACGGTCTGTCGAACATGAACTGCCAGCTGCAGATTCAAGTCGACCTCTTTTTTCTGGAGGAAGAGATCGGCATTCGAATCCGGGACAATGGCGCCGGCATCCCGCCGGACAAGCTGGTCGAAATTCAAAATACACTGAGAAATCGAAACGTCAATACAGAACGCTTCTACGGCATCAGCAACGTCAACGTCAGACTATCCCAATATGCCTTGTCCAATCGAACATTGGAAATCGAAAGCGAACCCTCAATCGGTACGACCGTCACCGCCGCGATCCGGCAGATGATACCCGATGAGCAACATTGGTGAACTAAGGGGCGAGACGATGAAAAAGGTCATTGTGGTCGACGACAATAAATTGTCGGCCGAAGGTCTCTGTACGAATATCGACTGGAACCGGTTGGGGGCCGAAGTATGCGCCGCCTTTTATCATGCGCATGACGTGCTGGCGTGCCTGTCGTCCATGGAAGTCGATCTGATTATCTCCGATATCTCGATGCCCGGCATGAACGGCCTTGAAATGTCCAAGCTCGTCTTGCAAAAGCATCCGCATATCAAAATTATTTTGATCAGCGCCTACGACGATTTTGAGTATGCCAAAGAGGCGGTTCGACTCGGCGTAAGCGACTATGTAGAAAAGCCGATCGATTACGGCTATTTGACTGAAGTCATTGACCGCACGCTGGACAAGGCCGCGCAGGAGCAAAGGATGCTGTCCCAGCTCAAGCAGAGCCGACCGGCCCTGATTCAACGATTTTACAATGATCTGCTGGCAGCCGGTCCCGATTATGCGGAATATCATCTGAAAGATCAGGCCGAGTACATCGGGCTGGATCTCTCGCCTGCAAGCTATATATGCGTAGTCGTCCGGGTGGACAACATCACGGAAGCGCACAAAAACATCGGAATCGAACGCTATCATCTGCTGATGCTGGGCTTGAATGAGGAGCTTGAGCAGCTGCTCGCCGATCAGGCTGCCGTCTATTGTCTTACCCAGGGAAACGGCATGGTGCTGATCGTCGGCTTCCATATGGAGCCCGACCGCTTCAGCCGACTGCTGCACGACGGCCTGTTGACCCTCAATGAGAAATATAAAAATTCGCCGCTGTCCATCACGATCGGCATCGGGGATGCCGTCACGAGCATTTGGAACGTATCGTCCTCCTATCAAAATGCCCTGCACGCGGCCGAATATAAATTCATTTTCGGCGAAGGCCAAATCTTCAACATTTTGGACATTCGCGCGCAAAACCCGTCTCCCGTTTTTTTTACCGTCGGCGCGGAGGAAAAACTGATTCAGCTCATATCCAAAAAGGACATCCCCGCAATCAAGCAATTTACCCAATCGCTCATTGTCGAGCTGTCGCAAAAATATTACGGCAGAAACGGCGTCGTCTCCTACGTTTATTCGCTGCTCGCAAGGCTGATCCGCTTCTTCTACGATGTCGGGATCGATTCCCAGCATATCCGCAACCTGATTGTGGACCTGTTTTCCCACCTGGAGCAATTCCAGACGCTCGATCAAATTTTCGATCGAGTGAATGAAATTTGCATCACCGCCTGCGAGAAATTACAGGAATCTGTCGCGACGCATCATCAACAAATTGCGGAAAACGTCGTCCGTTACATTGAAAACCATTATATGAATGCCGATCTCGGTTTAAACGATATTGCCGCCAACGTGAGCGTCAGTCCGACCTATTTGGGCGCCCTGTTCAAGAAGATTAAGGGACAAAACATATCCGAGCTCATCACCCAGACGCGAATCCAAAAAGCGAGTGAGCTGCTCAGTCACACCAACCTGAGAATACTCGATATCAGCGAGAAGGTCGGCTTTTCCAACCAATACTACTTCAGTGCGATCTTTAAAAAACAGACCGGCCTGACTCCGAGCGAATTCCGTGCAAAGGAACATTAGGAGTGGCTAGCCCGCTGCATGCCGAATGCAACAAATGCTTCTTTTGGGAACGTTTGTGAGAAGCGGCGCCGGCACTAAGACGCATTGACGATCATGATCGGCTTCGGAGCGCTAATCATTGCGCTGTTGTCCCTGGTCGTTGCGATAGTCATGGCCGTTAACCACAACACAAAGAAATAGACCGCCCCCCTGCAAAGGTATGCGGCCTATTTCCATCGCTTTACCGAAGCCTACCGCCCTTAAAAGCGGCTGCTGTGAAGAGTCGTGTTCCCGCACGGCTCTTCTTTAATGATTTACGACTATTTACGAATAATATACCAAAACTTCTCCGAAATTCTATAAAGTATAGAATTTGGGGACCATTTCAAGAAGTCGCTTGGCTGCCGATGATGTCATCGGCTGGCAAGCGGCCTTCTGCGCAATCGCTCAAGCCTTGTAAAATGAGGCGCCTTCATCGCCTCCCGAACCGCAACGCGATCGCGTCCCGATACAGCGCCGACAGCCCCGCTTCGCTCTCCGGATGCTGCTTGTAATGGTCGCCGAGCATCACCTTGTGATTGAGCTCGATGACGAGCGGGCCATGCTCTGCGGTATCCAAAATATCGACGGAGCAGAACACCATATCAAGCGCGGCGGCCGCACGCACGGCGAGAGGCGACAGGCGCGCGCGATCCTCGGCCGGCACCTCGACAGAACGCGCGCCCTCGGCGAGATTGTGCTTCCACGAGCCATGGCGCCGCTTGCCTAACCATACGCGCGCCTCTCCGGCAAGCACGACGACGCGGTATTCGAGCTCGGCCTCGCGATAAGGCGAGATCGCCGCATGACGCTCCAGGGCATAAATTGCGTCCAGCGCCGCGTGCAGCTCACTCCGGCTGCGTGCGCGATAGACGTGCCGGCCCTGCGCGCCGTCGTCAGGCTTCACCACCGCATCGCCGCCGAAGCCGGCGAATGCGGTCACCGCCCGTGTCCGTACCGCTGCGCCGTCATCGCCGAACCGGTAGCCCGGATGCGGCAGGAAGCGATGCTCGACAGCCGGCACGCCGGCTGCCCGAAGCGCGTCCGCAGCAGCGGACTTGCTCAGCGCCAGCGCCGCCGCCGAGCTGGGATTGAGCCCCAGCTCCGCGTCCGTCATCAGGAAGCTCGCCTCCTCTCGGCGCGCGCGGTAGGTCAGATCGGGCGTGATCGGCTCGAACGAGACGCCGTCCGCCGCAGCCGCCCGTTGGATCAGCTTGAGATAGGGGCGGGTCGTGCCGCCGCCGGTTGCGGGCGGGTCGCTCCTGCCGAGTCGCGCGAATCGGTCCCGCAGTTCGCCGGCGACTGAATTCCCACGCGCCTCATGCGCCGCATCTCCTCTTAATCGGAGCAGCCAGGAATGCCCCTGCGGGAACTGCGCGTGCAGCGCTTCGCGCAGCCACATCCGTTCCGCCTCCGTCAAGCAGGGCAGCACCGCCTCCAGATCCCGCCGGTCCTTGTCCCTGATCGACGCGGCCCCTCCCTTGTACAGCAGCTGCACTTCCGGCCTCAGATAAGGAATCCCGCCGTCCGCACGCAGCATCAGATCGACCGCAGGCTTGCGAACGGACGGGGCTCTCCGATATGTCCACATGCCGTCCCGGACGTCGATCAACATCAATTGGTATGCCCAGGGAGACTGCGCGTCACGCCTGGCCCAGATGTCGGTCTCGCCCTCCAGCCGGTCCTGCGGGCCGAGCCGGGTCAGCTTGCCGTTCTCCGCCAAGTGCAGCTCCCAATTCTCCGACAGCCGCTCATACGCTGCCGCGTAATCGTCGAGCGTCAGCAGGACGTCGATATCGTCATGCGGCCGGGTTTGCCTGCCGAGATGCATGTCCAGCGCCCATCCGCCCGCGATCCCCCAGACGCCAGGCCAGCCTGCGAACAGCTCCCGTATTTCCTCTACGCCGAGCGGCGCCCATTCGTATTCGTTGCCCGCCATCCATTTCACCCGTTCCATCGTGATCCTTCTATTGTAATAGAAGCCGCATGATTCAGCTAACTTTCAGTCTGCATTAAATGGCAATTAAGATTGACGCCTCATCATGGAGCCCGACACCGGTAAATCGCCTGGCGGAATGCGAAGGAGAGCATTTATGGCCCAGCAAAAATGGATCAAATGGATCGTCGGATTGTCGGGGATGCCGCACAGCGCTATTCCGTGCGTGGGGACGAGTTTCGCGGAAATAAGGATGTCGCACAGCGCTATTCCGTGCGTGGGGACGAGTTTCGCGGAAATAAGGATGTCTCACAGCGCTATTCCGTGCGTGGGGACGAGTTTTGCGGAAATAAGGATGTCTCACAGCGCTATCTCGTGCGTGGGGACGAGTTTCGCGGAAATAAGGATGTCTCACAGCGCTATCTCGTGCGTGGAGACGAGTTTTGCGGAAATAAGGATGTCTCACAGCGCTATCTCGTGCGTGGGGACGAGTTTTGCGGAAATAAGGATGTCGCGCAGCGCTATCTCGAACCGGGACGGGATCATGATTCATCCTCACATAAGAAATGCCCGATCGCCTTCGCGAAGGCGGCCGGGCATTCCTTGTGTGAGTGCTCATATCTGCGGATTGCCGCAATTGCCGTTAAGAACGGCGAGTATCCGTCGGCTGCGCCTTGAGCGAGAACGGCCGCGGCCCCTGATACGGCTTGCCGGCCTGCTGCTGGCGCCCGCCGCCCCCGGACTGCGCCGGGTTCGAGCGCGCCTGCGGAGCGGCGCCGCCTCGGCCGGCTTGGCCCGGCTGCGCGTGGCTGCGGCCTGCGCCGCCCGGCTTGCTCTCGCCTCTCGGCGCGTCGGACCGGCCGCTGCGGCCGGCGTCCTGCCGGCCTCCGGCACCGCTGCCCGCCTGACGGCCGCCTGTCCCGGCGCCGCCTGTCGCCTGCCTGGCCCCGGACGCGCGGTCCGCGTCCTGGCCTGCGGCGCCGCGTCCGGCCGCCGGCCTCCCGCCTTGACCGCCGCCCGGACGGCCGCCGCCTTGACGACCGCGTCCTCCGCCTCGCTGCTGCTCGGCCTCGTCCTTGGGCTCCGCCGGTGCGGAGCCGAGCGGGTACGGATGGCCTTTGACCTCGGGAATCTTCATGCCGATGAGCTTCTGGATATCCCGCAGGTACGGCAGCTCCTCATCCTCGCACAGCGAGATCGCGGTGCCGCTCAGGCCCGCACGGCCGGTGCGGCCGATGCGGTGGACATAAGTCTCCGGCTCGTTCGGCAGATTGAAGTTGATGACGTACGGCAGCTCGTCGATGTCGATACCGCGCGCGGCGATATCGGTCGCGACCAGAATGCGGGTCGTGCCGTTCTTGAAGCCGGCGAGCGCGTTCTGCCGGGCATTCTGCGACTTGTTGCCGTGAATGGCCGCAGACGAGATGCCTGCCTTCGCCAGATGGCGGACGACGCGATCGGCGCCGTGCTTGGTGCGGGTGAACACGAGCGCGGACGTGATCTGCTTGTCCCGCAGCAGATCGTGCAGCAGGTTCTGCTTGTTCGCCTTGTCCACCAGATAGACGGACTGCTCGATCCGCTCGGCCGTGGAGGATACCGGCGTCACCTCGACCTTGGCGGGATTGACGAGAATCGTCTGCACCATCTTGGTGATCTCGTCCGGCATCGTTGCGGAGAACAGCAGCGTCTGCCGCTTTTGCGGCACCTTCGCGATGATGCGCTTCACATCATGCACGAAACCCATGTCGAGCATGCGGTCGGCTTCGTCGAGCACGAGAATCTGCACATGCCCAAGGTCGATAAAACCCTGGTTCATCAGATCGATCAGCCGGCCCGGCGTGGCGATGACGATATCCGGGCCGCGTGCGAGCGCCTCCTCCTGAGGCTTCTGCGAGACGCCGCCGAAGATGACGATGCTGCGCAGATCGACGTGCCGCCCATAGGCGCGCACATTGTCGTAGATCTGGATCGCAAGCTCCCGCGTCGGCGTCAGCACGAGACTGCGGATCGGGCGGCGCTTGCCCGGCGGCTTCTGCTGTTCGCTCAGCAGCTGGATCATCGGCAGCGAGAACGCGGCCGTCTTGCCCGTGCCCGTCTGCGCGCAGCCGAACAGATCTCTGCCGGCCAGTACGACGGGGATGGCCTGCTCCTGGATCGGCGTGGGCGTCGTATAGTTTTCTTCGCTCAGCGCCTTGAGGATCGCCGGCTTAAGTTTAAGATCGGTAAAGTTCATGTAATCTCCTTTATGTTAAAGCGTATCGTATAGCGGTCACATCCAAGCATTATAACCTACCTGGGACAGTGATTGAAAGGCGCGCAGCCGCTTCGGACGCAAAAATTCGCAAAAAAAGGAAATTTGCGCTACGATTACATGACATACAGCAGTTACCCGTTATAAAAAGGAGGCTACGATATGCGCAACGACACGCTCGGCTCAACGAACGGCAGATACAAGGTCATCACGCTCTGCGGCTCCACACGCTTCAGGCAACAATTCGAGCGGATCAACGCCGAACTGACACTGCAGGGACATGTCGTGATCTCGGTCGGCGTCTTCGTTCACGCGGGAGACCACCCCGTCACCGAAGCCCAGAAGACCATGCTGGACAGCGTGCATTTACAAAAAATAGACATGGCCGACGAGATCTTCGTCGTCAATCCGGGCGGTTATATCGGAGAGAGTACCGGCAGGGAGATCGAATATGCGCGTCGGAAGGGGATTCCCGTGCGGTATCTGGAGCAACAGGGCACAGCGTAATCTATCGGACGGTTCCGAAGGGGGAGGAGAACATGACCATACACGTGCATGCGGAATCGCCCGAAGGCGTCTACCTGAGGCGAGCGGACCCCGTGCTGGCGAGACTCATCGAGCGAATCGGCGAGATCCGCTTGGCGGCAAGCGGCAGTCCCTATGAATCGCTCGTCGGATCGATCATCTCCCAGATGCTCTCCGCCAAAGCCGCAGGCACGATCAAGCAGCGCCTGACGGCGTTGAACGGCGGACCGCTCACGCCGCAGAGTCTGCTGGCGCACGATGAGGAGACGCTGCGCGGCATCGGGCTGTCCTATGCCAAAGCCCGGTCGATCCGGGAGCTCTCGCAGCGCACGCTGTCCGGCGAACTGGACTACGAGGCGCTCGGCGTCCTGCCCGAGGCGGAGGCGGTCGCGGCACTGTCGAAGCTCAAGGGTATCGGCAAATGGACGGCGGAGATGTTCCTGATCTTCTCGCTCGGAAGGCCGGACGTGCTCTCGCTCGGAGATGCCGGACTGCAGCGCGCAGCCCAGTGGCTGTACGGCCGTGCGGACCCCGATGAGCCGCCCGGCAGCCTGGCGCGCCACGCGGGCAAGTGGAGTCCCTACCGCAGCGCCGCTTGTCTGTACCTGTGGAGGGCGATCGACGACGGCTACTTGGACGGGCGGGCCGAACTCTAGCTTCCCGTCGCAGGCTCGACGAACGTGCCGCTTCCGATCAGAAGCGCCGCAGCTTGTCGGGATTGCGGATGAAGTACAGGCCGCGAACCGCCCCGCCCTCGACGTGCAGCAGCACGACGGTATCGATGACGCCCGCCGACGAGAACGTCAAGCCTGTCTGCCCGTTGATATCGGCCAGCGCGAATGTCATTCCCTCTCCCGGCGCCATGAATTTGCGCGCCAGTCCCGTCAGGAAGCGCATGACACGGCTCGGCGTCTCGATCGGATGAATGGCCGCCGCCGCTTGGCCGCCGCCGTCGGAGATGGCGACGACGTCCTCGGCCAGCAGCGCGACGACCGAGTCGGCGCTGCCGCTCTCGAGTGCGGCCAGGAACCGGCGCACCCAGGCTTCGCCCGCCTCCTCCGGCCGCACCGGCTCGGCCGGGCCGAGTCCCAGCTTCGACTTGGCCCGGCTGTGCAGCTTGCGGCAGTTCGCCTCGGTCTTGCCGGCCAGTTCGGCGATGCCCGCATAGTCGAATCCGAACGCTTCGCGCAGCACGAACACCGTCCGCTCCGACGGCGTCAGCCGCTCCAGCAGCACGAGCATCGCATAGGACAAAAGCTCGCCGCGGGCGACGGCCTCGAACGTCTCGTCGTCCGGCGTCGGTATCGGTTCCGGCAGCCACTCCCCTACATAAGTCTCTCTGCGCCTGCGCGCCGAGCGCACCAGGTCGAGGCTGCGGTTCGTCGTCATTTTGCATAGATAAGCCTTCGGGTCCGCCAGCCGGTCCGGCTCGAGGAGACATGCCTTCACGAACACATCCTGCACGACATCCTCCGCGTCCGCCGCGGAGCCGGTCAGCTGATAGGCCAATGTGAACAACAGTCCGCGATGCCGCTCATACCACTCCGTCACCCCGTTCTCCTCCGTCCGATTCGATCTGTTCAGTTCAGCAGACTCGCGAGGTCCCATGTATATCGGCGTATGCGCCAGCCCAGCTTGCCCGTGACGACGATGTCGAGACCCCACTGCCGCGTCCACGCCATCCCCCGCTCGGGGCCGAGACCGAAGCAGAAAAAGTCCATAAAGGACTTGTGCGCAGGCGCCGCTCTGCCGTCGCGGTCTGCCGCGATTACTTTGGCGAGCCGGGCCGCCTGGGCCGACGCTTCCTTGCAGGTCTTGCCGTCCGCGCGCCCGGTGGCGGCATCGACGATCCGGGCGCAGTCGCCGATCGCGTACACGCCGTCCGCTCCGGGGACACGATAGCTCCCGTCGACCAGCAAGCAGCCGTCCGGCGCGAGAGGCAGCCCCAGGCCGCGCAGCAGCGGGCTCGGCAGCAGCCCGAGCGTCCATACGCATAGCCCGGCCTTCACCCGCCTGCCGTCGGCCAGACACACTTCATTCTCCGTCGCCTGCACGGCCTTGCTCCCGTGGACCACCTGTACGCCTGCTTCGGCCAGCGCCGCCGCCAGCTTCTCCCCGACCTTGGCCGGCCCTTCGGGGAATAGCCGCCCATGCGCATTCAGCAGCACGACGCCCGCCTCGGCCGGATCAAGCCCCTGCGCCTGCGCCTCGGCGCGCATATAATGGGCGAGCTCGGCGGACGTCTCGATGCCGCTAATGCCCGCACCGGCTACGGCGACCGTCATCCATCTCCGCCGTTCGGCCGGATCAGCCGTCCCGGCGGCGCGCTTCAGATTGTCGCGCCAAGCCTCGCCGATGCGCCGCGCGTCGTCGACATCCGCGAGCGGCATGCCGCCCGCCGCCGGATCGGGCCGACGCACGACGCTGCCTGCGGCCAGCACAAGCCAGTCATAGGCGACGCCGATCTCCTCGCCCGATCCGCCCACCGCCGTCAATGTCTTCGCATCCCGGTCGATTCCCGTCACCGCAGCCTGCATGAACGTCACATCCTGCGGGAACATCCGCTCGAACGGCAGCCGGATATCCTGCCCGCCCGCCGCAGGCTGGAACAGCAGCACTTTGCGCAGATGATACGGCTGGCGATCGATCAGCACGAGCTTCAGCCGCCCCTCGCTCAGCTCCTGCTTCCATTCCTTGCGGATGCGGCTCACCGCGTGAATGCCTGCGTACCCGCCGCCTACGACTACAATTGTCTTCGAATCCATAGTATAACGCCTCCTGTACCCGTTTGCTCATACGACGGGGCAGGGGGGATTTCTGTGACAAAGGATGCGGTATGCGACCGGCAGCGCAGGTCGGCCGAGAGATCAGCGATTGGTCCGCAGCCAGGCCTCCGCCGCGTCCGCCGCCGGTCTCGCGCCGAACAGCCGGCACTCCGCCTCGCCGATCCGGCCCGAAGCGACTTGGCCGCTGCGGTCGAACATCACGCCCACTTGGACGAAGTCCTCGGCGTCGTACGCGTAGTCTTCGAACCAGCGCCATGTCCGCTCGCCGTCCGCCAGGACGGAGGCGCCCATGCGCTTCCTCGGCATATCCGGCAACCGTGTCTCGGCCAGATGCATGCAGGTGCATGAATCGTACCCGACCCCGAGCAGCAGCACCTTGGCGCCCAGCTCATACAGCTTGCCGAGCGGCGAATCCGCGCCGAACTGCGGTGTCAGCGGATGCTCGCGGACGATCTCGGCGGCCAGCCTGCCGTTCGCCGAGAAGGACACCTGCGGATGATGAGACCGCATGCTGCCCGGCCACGTCCGGAACAGCTCGGCGATCCGCCCCATCCCTCTCGTCGGCGTCCGCGCCGGATCGAACGCCGGCATCTCGCTGTAGATCGTCTCGATCCATTCCGCCGGCACGGCAGGATTCTGCCATTCGGCCGGATCGCTACAGTCGCCGCTCTGCGCGGGCATGACGATCGTGCCCGCAGCGCCGACGGTTTGCAGGAGCGCCTGAATCACTGCCTGCGGACCTCCGCACACCCATCCCATCCGGGACAGCGAGGCATGTACGAGCAAGATGTCGCCCTCCTGCACACCCAATGCCCGCAGCTCCTCCTCTATGGACGCTGCCGTACCCGGCCGCCTCGTGCGGTCGACGATGTCTTTCTCGCTCATGGTGCACTCTCCTTCTATTTAATAGTACTTGAATGAATGGCTTAACAACGGCCTCCGGACATGTTATATGTGTAAGGATAGCATTGCATGCGATGCGGAACGGAGGAGTGCGACGATGGACATCAAATCGATCATCAAATACATCTTGACCCAAAAAGGCGCCTACAAAGACTATCCGTTCGGCGACGAGCCGCTGGTGCTCAAGGTGGCCGGCAAAATGTTCGCGCTGGTCGACGAGCGCGGCGAGCCGCCGAGCGTCAGCCTGAAGTGCGATCCGGTGCTCGCGGAGAGTCTGAGGCAGCAATACGAAGCCGTCATCCCGGGCTACCACCTGAACAAGACGCATTGGAACACCGTGCGCCTCGACGGCACCGTGCCGGACGCGGACCTGAAGGCGATGATCGATCATTCTTATGAAGCGGTCGTCAGCAAGCTGAAAAAGGCGGAGCGGGAAGCGCTGGAGATGCGGCTAGCCCCATATCCCAAGCACAACGATACCCGCCGTAATTAGGAGCGAGGCCGCGATTCTGCGCGCCCCCTGCCTTTCTCGAAGTATCCCTACGGCCAAGACGGTGCCGAATACGGTCCCGATCTCCCTCATAGGGGCCAACTGCGCTGCCGGTGCCAGCGCCAAGGCGAACAGGAACAGAATATAAGCGCCCGGCGCCAGCACGCCCCCGAGCAGGATCGTCCTCCAACCGGCCCGTATCTCTCGGGCGATGCCCTCCGAGCGGATCGCGGTCAAGCTCAGCGCCAGCAGATTCCCAACGTTGGTTAATTCATTCAGAACGATGGGGGATACGTGATCCAAGGCGATCTTGTCTACGACGATGTAGCTGGATATGCAGATGCCGACAGCGAGCGCCAGCATCGGCGCACGACGGTCGGACTGTCGCCTTCGGAATCCGGTATGGCTCAGCGCAGCCATGCCGATCACGATGGTGACGACGCCCATCCAACCGATGAGCGTCAGTCGCTCGCCGAGCAGCGCTGCCCCGAGCAGAGGCACGAGCAGCGGACTCGTACCTCTCATAATCGGATACACTTGAGACATGTCGCCGGCAGCGTATGCGGCGGCAAGCAGTCTGACGTAGAGCCCGTGCAGAGCCATTGATGCGAGGATGATCAGACAACCTGCCGCGGTCAGGCTACCGCCTTCCCAATCGAGAATGGTCCACGGCAGAAAGACGACGATCGCCACGGCTTGGCAGCACCATAGAAATACATTTTTATCGATGCTCTTCTTGGTGTACAGATTCCAGACCGAATGAAAGAAACCCGAGCCGAGCACGAGCGCCACCGCAATACCGTACATGCCCCCCCACCCCCGCCTATCAATTCAAAGGACCGTCCTCGATCGAGGACGGTCCGCCTTCTTCCTCAGCGCTCTACGAACAGCTCGCGGTAACGCTCGTAGTCCGCCGACTTGCAGCTGAGCGAGAGTCGCGTCCCTTCTTCCTCGTACTCGGTCGAACGGACGTCGGCATGCTCGTTGAAGTAGGCGACGAGGCGGCCCTGATCGTACGGGATCAGCACCTCGCCCTCAATATAATCAGCGAAGACGCGGTCTCTGATCATCTGCACGAGCTCCTCGATCCCCTGCCCGCCCGCGGCGGACAGGTAGACGTCGTCACCGTCGATGCGCGGAAAATCGCCGTCCGGCAGCAGATCCGCCTTGTTGTACGCATAGACGACCGGGATGTCGTCCGCGCCCAGATCCTTCAGCGTCTCCCGGGTGACGGCGATATGCTGCTCGTGCTCGGGGTTGGCGGCGTCCACGACATGGATGAGCAGGTCGGCTTCGGACACTTCCTCGAGCGTGGAGCGGAACGCCTTGACAAGATGATGCGGCAGCTGGCTGACGAAGCCGACCGTGTCCGCGAGCAGGAACGACTTGCGGTCGGGCAGCGAGATGCTGCGCACGGCGGTCTCCAGCGTGGCGAACAGCATATCCTTGGCCAGCACCTGCTTGCCGGATTCCGGCTCGTAGGCGGACAGTACGGCGTTCATCAGGCTGGACTTGCCCGCATTCGTGTAGCCGACGAGCGCGACGACCGGTATCTCGTTTTTCTGGCGCTGCTTGCGCTGGACCTGGCGGCGCGCGACCAGCCTCTCCAGCTCCTGCTGCATATGCGAGATGCGCTCTTCGATCCGCCTGCGGTCCAGCTCCAGCTTGGTCTCGCCGGCGCCCCGGTTTTTGAGGCCCGAGCCGCCGCCTTGGCGTCCGAGCGACTCGCGCAGGCCGACGAGCCGGGGCAGCATATACTGCAGCTTCGCCACCTCGACCTGCAGCTGCGCCTCCTTGGTCTGCGCACGCTCGGCGAAGATGTCCAGGATCAGAATCGTGCGGTCGATGACCCGTCGCTCGAGCGCGGCCTCCAGGTTGCGGATCTGCGAAGGCGACAGCTCGTCGTTGAATATGACCGTCGGGGCGTCCAGCTCCTTCACGAGCGCCTTCAGTTCCTCTACCTTGCCGCTCCCGATATAATGGGCCGAACTCACGCGTTCCGCCTTTTGCGTCAGCTCGCCGACCGTCTCGATGCCGCAGGCGTCCGCCAGGCTGCGCAGTTCCTCCATCGCATATTCGAAGCCGGGCGCATTGTTCAGCTGAACGCCGACGACGACGGCTCTCGCCAGATTGTTCTGATTAATCGGTTCAATATCTCGTTCCATATATCCATCATCCTCTCATGATCGAAAAAAACAAAAAACACAGGCAGTGTCCGCCTGTGTACAGGGTGATCAGATGGAGAAAATGCAATTCGCCCGGCATGGGGCAAAACGCATGTCGCAGTCATATCTATCCAAAGGACGGCCAACCGCCGCCTGACGAACAAACGTCCGCGCAGACATGAGCCGACAATGCTCCCGCATGGGTTACCTTCGAATGTGGACAGACTTCATCTGAGTTCCCCTGCCCGACAGGCAGAGCTTGGGCGCTAATCATTAGCCCACCAAAGTGCGAACTCGGATAGAATCTATCACACGGCAACCCTCCGTTCCAAAAAGTAACTCGATTCTAACACACGAGGGGCTTATTGGCAATCCATGCCTTGTGGAGGGTGCGACAGCGAGCATAAGGCGCGGGGCGAAGCGTTGTGCGATGCTGCGAAGCAGGGATATATGGCGCGCTCCCGGTAGGCTGATCGCCTCTTGTAGTGAAGGCGATGACGCATTCGGCGCGCTCCCGAGGCGGATCGCCTCTTGTAGTGAAGGCGATGACGCATTCGGCGCGCTCCCCAGGCCCATCGCCTCTCCTAGTGAAGGCGATGGCGTATTCGGCACGCTCCCCAGGCCCATCGCCTCTCCTAGTGAAGGCGATGACGCATTCGGCACGCTCCCCAGGCCCATCGCCTCTCCTAGTGAAGGCGATGGCGTATTCGGCGCGCTCCCCAGGCCCATCGCCTCTCCTAGTGAAGGTGGAGTGCTACGATAAAAATGCAGTCGAAAAACCCCCTCGTATGAAATAAAATGAAAGCTAGCGAGGGGACGAGGACGCATGAACAGGTATGACAAGGCATTCAAAGAAGAAGCCATAAGACTGAGC